>NZ_JBRILQ010000015.1:0-97317 GCF_052977045.1 Shewanella sp. 125m-7 | reverse complement strand
GCAGCCAAACAACGTGCAACGCAGTTTATTGAGATTTATCAGCCTTTTGCCCAACCACAGGTAAAAGAGCAAGCCGATCGCTGTTTAGATTGCGGTAACCCCTATTGTGAATGGAAATGCCCACTGCATAACTACATCCCTAATTGGCTACAACTGGCCAAACAGGGACGCATTATGGAAGCGGCAGATTTGGTCCACGAGACCAACACCCTACCCGAGATCTGCGGCCGAGTGTGCCCTCAAGACAGACTCTGCGAAGGCGCTTGTACCCTAAACGAAGAGTTTGGTGCAGTGACTATCGGTAATGTTGAAAAATACATTACCGATACGGCTATCTCACAAGGTTGGCGTCCGGATATGTCGAAGGTCACGCCGCGTAAAGAGCGAGTCGCGATTGTTGGTGCTGGTCCTGCGGGTCTTGGCTGCGCCGATATCTTGGCCCGCAACGGTGTAAAAGCTGTAGTGTTTGATAAAAATGTGCAAATAGGCGGTCTACTCACCTACGGCATTCCGTCATTTAAACTTGATAAAGAAGTGATGCAAATTCGCCGCAATGTACTTGAGGGCATGGGCATCGAATTCAAGCTTGGAGTCACTGTCGGCAAAGATATCGACTTTAAGCAATTAATTGAACAATACGACGCGGTGTTCCTCGGTATGGGCACTTACACTGCAATGAAAGCCAATCTCAAAGGGGAAGACGCAGATGGCGTGCATCAAGCCCTGCCTTACCTTATCGGTAATACCCATAATGTAATGGGGACCGACTGCGTTGATAACCCGTATCTGAGTCTTGAAGGCAAGCGTGTTGTAGTACTTGGTGGTGGTGACACCGCAATGGACTGCGTGCGCACTGCAGTGCGTCAAGGTGCAACTCAAGTTATTTGCGCCTATCGCCGAGATGAAGCCAACATGCCAGGCTCTCGCCGTGAAGTGCAAAATGCCCGTGAGGAAGGCGTTGAGTTTTTATTTAATCGCCAGCCAAGTGAAATCAAAACCAATAACGGCAAAGTCGTTGGAATTGAATGCATTGAAACTCAGCTCGGTGAAGCCGATGACAGTGGCCGTCGCCGCCCTGAGCCTATAGCGGGAAGTGAACAAGTGCTTGATGCCGATGCCATCATTATCGCCTTTGGCTTTCAACCAAGCCCTGCAAAGTGGCTTGGCGACTTTAATATCGAGCTTAATGATTGGGGCTTAGTCAAGGCTCCCAAAGTGGCTGACAATCCATTTCAGACCAGCAACCCTAAAGTGTTTGCCGGTGGCGATATGGTGCGAGGATCAGACTTAGTGGTTACCGCTATTGCTGAGGGCAGAGACGCTGCCTTGGGTATGCTAAATTACTTAGAAGACTAGTTTTCAAAAGAGATTAATAGCA
Source organism: Shewanella sp. 125m-7 (assembly GCF_052977045.1). Taxonomy (NCBI): domain Bacteria; kingdom Pseudomonadati; phylum Pseudomonadota; class Gammaproteobacteria; order Alteromonadales; family Shewanellaceae; genus Shewanella; species Shewanella sp. 125m-7. The sequence continues at coordinate 95,939 of NZ_JBRILQ010000015.1, read as the reverse complement.
AGTTGCTCGTGATTGCGCGCTCCCAATGGAGCGCCTTTTTTTGCCCGCTATTTTTATCGGCTGCTCTGTCACTTTAGCTAGCCTCTCACTCATTCACTCTGTCCCCCCCCCTCTTTCACTCTCTGTCACAAACTGAATAGCTGCCAGAAAAAAACCGGTACCCGTGCCTAGCATTAAACAGGCAAGCTTCACGCACTGACTTATCCAAAACTAAGCCATTTCAATAAAGATTACAGTTGAAACTAATTTTGATCCGAAATTAATTTACAGCTCATCTGACCTGTCTAGGCAAAATAAAAGCAAGGCATTTACCATAAAATAAACAAATACTTGCGAGCCATTAATTCCTAACTCAGATCACAAAATGAAATCTGTGAAGCAAGTCTCAATTTCCAATAAAGCTTGATCGTTATAGCTCTAACCATTAGAGTTGTTATTAATTGAACGTTCAATCAATAATAAAAAATACAAAATAATAATAATAAAACACAAAAAATAACATTCAAAACAGTATTCAGGAGCTCGCTTTTTATGCCCCGTCCGCCAATGAAAACCGTTCGACAGCAACAGCTCATAGAAGCCACTCTCATCTCTGTAGAACGTCATGGCTTACACAACACGACAATCAATACTATTAGCGGTTTCGCTGGTTTGTCTTCGGGTTTAATTAGTCATTACTTCGGTGGCAAGCAAGGATTAATAGAAGCAACACAAAAGTACTTACTCGAACAACTAAAACAAGCGCTATTAAGCCGAACCCAAGGAAAAAGCATGCTACCGCTTGAGCGACTGCACGCCATTGTTGAAGCCAACTTTACCGAACTACAACGTTCAAGACCCGCAACAAAAACCTGGTTAAGCTTTTGGTCACAAGCGATGCACGAGCAAGGCCTTGCCAGATTGCAGCATATTAATAGCCAGCGCTTATACAGCAACCTCCTGTTCTCTTTTAAAAAACTCCTTCCAAAGACCCAGGCCACTATCGCTGCCAAGCAAACCGCAGCAATGATCGATGGCTTTTGGCTACGCAGTGCGTTAAGCCCAACCCCAGAGAAAGAGTTCCAGCAGGCCCAAATTTTATCAAAAGCCTTTATCGAGGCAGTGATCATGCAGTACGGAGAAACCCGATGTCACTAGTCGTTTACCGCAATTATGTCCACGGAAAAGCACTCAACAATTCCACAGGCGAAACCTTTGAAGTCATTAATCCAGCTAATGGAGAGGTGAATTATTTAGTCGAGGTTGCCGATGAGAAAATCCAACAAGCCGCCATTGAAAGCGCAAAAGCCGGATTTGTTACTTGGTCAAAAATGACCGCCATAGAGCGTAGCCGCATTCTACTAAAGGCTGTGGCTCTGCTTCGTGCACGTAACGATGAACTGGCTATCATTGAGGTACAAGATACAGGTAAGCCTTGGCAAGAAGCCTCTGTGGTTGATGTTGTCACAGGCGCAGACTCTATCGAATTCTTTGCAGGCCTAGCGCCAAGCATCGAAGGCAACCAACAAACGGTTGGCGAGGACTTTTACTACACCCGCCGCGAGCCACTAGGCATTTGCGCCGGTATTGGCGCGTGGAACTACCCGCTGCAAATCGCTTGTTGGAAATCTGCGCCTGCACTCGCCTGCGGTAACGTGATGATCTTTAAACCATCGGAAGAAACTCCGCTAGGAGCGCTAAAGCTAGCCGAAATCTTTACCGAAGCAGGCGTACCAGACGGTGTATTTAACGTCGTTCAAGGTGACGGCCGTGTTGGTGCTTGGCTTACTAACAATGATGACATTGCCAAAGTGTCATTCACTGGCGAAGTTGGCACCGGCAAGAAAGTAATGGCCGCGGCGGCAAGTTCCCTCAAAGAGGTCACCATGGAGCTTGGTGGTAAATCACCGCTAATTATCTTCAATGACGCCGACATCGATAACGCCGTTTCAGCAGCCATGTTAGGCAACTTCTACACCCAAGGTGAGATCTGTACCAACGGCACGCGCATATTTGTGCAACAAGAGATCTACCCGCAGTTTATCGAGAAACTACTCACCCGCACTCAAAACAATATCGTCTGCGGCGATCCTATGGAGCCAGCAACCAATTTTGGTGCGCTTATCTCAAAGGCCCACCAAGACAAGGTTCTGAGCTATATCGAGATAGGTAAAAAAGAGGGCGCCGAGCTATTAGCTGGAGGCCATGCCCTAACCCCTGAAAATAGCCCAAATGGTTACTTTGTTGCGCCAACCATCTTTGGTAACTGCACCGACGATATGACACTGAGTAAAGAAGAGATCTTTGGCCCAGTGATGTCGGTGCTGCCCTTTGGTGATGAAGAGGAAGTGATCCGCCGCGCCAACGATACAGCGCTAGGTTTAGCCGCGGGGGTTTTCACTCAAGACATTACTCGTGCCCACCGCGTCATTCATCAGATGCAAGCTGGCATTTGCTGGATCAACGCCTATGGCGCCTCGCCTGCCGAAATGCCTGTTGGTGGCTACAAGATGTCTGGGGTCGGCCGTGAAAACGGTAGCGAGACCCTAAAAGCTTATACCCAAATCAAAGCCGTATACGTTGGTATGCAGCCTCTTGAAAGTCCATTTTAAGGAGCTGACATGAACTCAACTGAACCTAAGTACGACTATATTATCGTTGGTGCAGGCAGCGCAGGCTGTGTGCTGGCTAATCGCCTATCAGCCGATAGCAATAATCGTGTGCTGCTGCTTGAAACGGGCGGCAGCGACAGAAGCATCTTTATTCAGATGCCTACCGCGCTATCAATCCCGATGAATACTAAAAAGTATGCTTGGCAGTTTGAAACTGATGCTGAGCCTTACCTCGATAATCGCCGTATGCATTGCCCACGCGGCAAGGTACTCGGTGGCTCATCATCGATTAACGGCATGGTGTATGTACGTGGCCATGCTCGCGATTTTGATGAATGGCAAGAGCACGGTGCTAAAGATTGGGATTACGCCCATTGCCTACCCTACTTCAAAAAAGCGGAAGACTGGGCATTTGGCGGCGATGATTATCGCAGCATTGACGGTCCACTCGGTGTTAACAACGGCAACAACATGAAAAACCCGCTGTACAAGGCGTTTGTTGCTGCAGGAGTTGATGCCGGTTACATGGCGACTGATGACTATAACGGCGCCCAGCAAGAGGGCTTTGGCCCCATGCACATGACGGTTAAAAACGGTGTGCGTTGGTCAACAGCCAATGCGTACTTAAGACCTGCGATGAAGCGTGAAAACTTAACCGTTATCACCCATGCTCAGGTTCATAAGGTATTGTTTTCAACCAAACAAGGGGAAGCCAACAAAGCCGTAGGCGTGCGCTTTGAGCGTAAAGGCAAAATGCTTGAAGTTAATGCTGGCAAAGAGGTAGTGCTATCTGCTGGCTCCATCGGCTCGCCGCATATCTTGCAACTCTCAGGGATTGGCGCAGCAGATACCTTGGCTAAAGCAGGCATCGAGCAGATACATGAGCTGCCGGGTGTGGGTGAGAACCTGCAAGATCACCTTGAGTTTTACTTTCAATTTAAATGCCTTAAGCCGATATCACTTAACGGCAAACTCGACCCTCTCAATAAGCTGTTTATTGGGACTCGTTGGATCGTAAACAAATCAGGCCTTGGCGCCACTAATCACTTCGAGTCTTGCGGCTTTATCCGCTCTAAAGCGGGTCTAGAATGGCCAGATCTGCAATATCATTTCTTACCAGCTGCGATGCGCTATGACGGTAAAGAAGCGTTTTCAGGTCATGGTTTTCAGGTGCACATTGGCCATAACAAGCCTAAGAGTCGCGGCAGTGTCAAAGTCATCTCAGATGATCCTAAGCAGGCACCCAGCATTCTATTTAACTACCTGTCTCATCAAGACGATATCGAAGGTTTCCGCGCCTGCGTGCGTTTAACACGAGAGATCATCAACCAGCCTGCACTCGATGAATTCCGCGGTGAAGAAATTCAGCCCAGCATAGCAGTGCAAACCGATGAGCAGATAGACAGCTTCGTCAGAGGCGCAGTAGAAAGTGCTTACCATCCCTCTTGTACCTGCAAAATGGGCGAAGATGCGATGGCGGTTGTCGACTCTGAAACACGAGTCCATGGGCTGCAGAATCTTAGAGTGGTTGACTCCTCTATTTTCCCGACCATCCCCAATGGCAATTTGAATTCGCCGACGATCATGTTAGCCGAGCGCGCTGCCGACTTAATCTTAGGTAATACGCCACTCTCGCCAAGCACTGCAGAAGTGATCATCAGCCAAGATTGGCAACAGCAGCAAAGGCTACGACCACCAGCAAGATAATCGCTTTGGCTTAGTAGGACGCGGCAGTAACTGTGACGCGACTAGCGCTAAGCCAAGCCCCTCCACAAACGAGATGAAGATGTTCGGCAATCCTTCTGCCGCCTCTTCAAACTGTTTACGTATAGGTAGCCAGCCTAAGCCACTGAGGCTAAATGGCACTAATCGCCACGTTTAATTTATCAAACCTTAACTGTCGTAAAAGCGGCAATTAAGGCTTGAGGGATTTTTGCAGCCAAAATTTGGCTAAAAGCGGGCATAACGATAATAAAAACAAGGGATAACCATGCTTTTTAATCAAGAGTTGTACAATACAAATAAGTCAGGAGTTCAATAATGACCACTTGGCTAACTATAGGGATATTATTTACATTCGCAGCCATTGCCTTTGTGATCTACCGCTGGGGTAACGTCAAGTGTGTCGGTGTCACACCGGTGCGTACCTTTACCTTTATCGCCATCCTGTTTACCTCAGGTTTGGACGTTGGCTTAATCATGTTCCCGCTAACAGAGTTTGCAGGCTACGCCGATTTAGGTGCGAGCCCTGAATATGGTTTCACCAACCCTCTGGCGATTGAATTCGGTTTCTGGGCATTTTTAATCTGGGCATTTTACTTTTTAACCTGCTTCTATTTTTGTGTGATAGAACCAAGAGTGAAGTTCTTTGAAATTCCAGTCATTAAGTTCATTAATAACTTAGTCATCATCGGGACCTGTGCCTTTACCGCTTACTTGCTATTGACCAACCTACCTTGGTATCTGCCAGAAATGGGCGATGGTGAGTCAATTGTCAGCAGCTTCTATCTGATTGTGTTTGTGATTATCGCCGCCGCCGTATATTCAAGCACCAGTATCCGTTACGTACGTATTCTAAGTTTAGCCAGTACTTGGTTATTCTTAGGTTTAATCGTACTCATGTGGGCTGGCGCGTTTATGTCAAAAGAATCTGGCGTGGGTGAGTTCGTCAATACCTTTGCCTTGATTGGTGATTACTTTGGCAATATCCATCACTTCGTGCTGCCGATGAATGATTACCATGAATTCTACCTATTCTGGTGGTTTGCTTGGAGCATCATGATTGGACAGTTTACCTCACGCTTTGTCGGTGGCATGAAAACCTATCAAGTGTTGATTGCCATGATGGTATTTCCATCCTTACCAATCGCGGTGTGGTTTACCGTTCTGTACTACTACAGTGCCAATGAGATAGCCACAACAGGCTTCTACAACCTCGCTATGGTGATGGTGGGTATTACCTTTGTGATCAACTCACTCGACTCGTTAATTCGTCTGTACACAGATAACCTCAACCTTACTGTTGAGCGTTTTGGCAAGGCTAAATACATCATAGGTAACCTTGCCTTGATGAGTGGCCTAACTTTACTGTTCCAATTGAATTTCTTAGAGATCCAATGGGTTGGCGCACTCGCCATCGGCCTTATCTTAGGCTGTTTTGGTTACATTTTAGCGACTAAATATAAGAAAGTAGCTGCGATTGAGCACTCACCAACAGAAAACAAAATTGATTTTAGCAAAATTGAATTAGCTAACTAAAAAGAAACAAAGGAAAAGAAAGATAAATGATGAAAACAACAATTAAAAATCTTGCGCTAGTCGGTCTAATCGCATTGCCAACAACCGCAATAGCGGGTGTTAGCTCAACCATTAATGCTACTTCTGATTACACCTTTAACGGTGTAAGCCAAACAGATAACGGCCCAGCTCTGCAGGCAAGCCTTGATTACGCCGCCGACGCTGGCTGGTATGTGGGTACTTGGGCATCGAACGTTGATTACGGCTCAGGCGATGACACCTGGTTAGAGCTCGATTTTTACGGCGGTATGTTCTTTCAGCTAAGTGAAAGCGTATCACTTGATGCGGGTGTCGCTTATTACACTTACCATGGCGACTCGTTCTCAGACGAATATCAATATCCAGAGGTTTACACTAAGTTTGGCTATGGCTCATCTGTTGGTCAAACAGAGCTAAACTTCTGGTACACATGGGATTACTTTGGTGTAGATGCAGGCCATTACATCATGATGGCAGCGCACACATTTACCATTGCCGAAGGTCATGACATCCGTATCAGCTTTGACCGTTCAACATCAACTGATGTGGACAAGTGGTCTTGGGATGGCGATAAAGCCTATAACCATTACCGCGCTGAATACATGACTAGCTGGAAAGGGTTTGACTTTAACCTAGCCGTTGAAGATACCAGCATGGACATAGATACCGCCGATACGCGCGCTGTACTGTCTGTAGCAAGAACCTTTAACTTCTAAAGGGCTTAGTCACACATAGGGGCTTGCGCCTAGCATAAATAGTGCGGTATAACGCTGGTCGTTGTAGCGCACTTTTTTTAATTGTGGCTAACACTCGCTCACCATTAAATATTACCGGCACAGGCCTTTGGCCAAGGAAAACAGATGGAAAAGTACGAACAATTATTGATTTCATTGCGCCGAGTGATCCGAGCGATTGATATCCATTCACGCCAACTGAACAAGCAATCTGGCTTAACTGGTCCGCAGTTGATGGTGATGCAAAGTATTGAACAGCTTGAAACTCCACTAGCTAAAGACGTCGCTAAAGAGGTCGCACTTAGCCCAGCAACAGTGACGACAATTATTGATAGGCTAGAAAGCCGTGAACTCGTCGTTAGAACCCGCAGCGAGACCGATAAACGCAAAGTGATCCTATCACTGAGTGAGGCAGGTAAAGCATTACTGAGCAGCTCGCCTAAGCCATTACAAGAGCACTTTATTACACGCTATCAAAATCTTGAACAGTGGGAGCAAAGCCAACTGTTGTCATCAGTTGAGCGTATTGCCGCCATGATGGATGCCAACGAGCTAGATGCCGCGCCCGTGCTGTTAGTTGGCCAAATTCAAGCTGACGATAGACTTTAAATACAACAATTGCCGTCAATGCTGCCCATTTTGCGTATGTGAAGCAGCCTTATAACTAAAGCGCTTTGCTCATAAAGCTGCTGTAAGGGTCTTGCTTATAATCGGCAAACGGCGCGCATTCAGTAAAACCAAACTGCTCATACAAGCTCTTGGCTGGTAAAAAGGCTGCCATAGAGCCCGTCTCAAGGCTCAGTCTTCGGTAACCTCGACTTGTCGCCTCAGCAATGATGTGCGCTAGTAATTGGTGTGCAACGCCCTGACGTAAAAAATCGGTGGATGTGCGCATCGACTTAATTTCACCATGGGTACGATCAAGTTGTTTTAGAGCGCCGCAACCTGCGAGTTGCTCCCCCTCATTATTATCTTGAGCTGATGCCCAAAGGCTCCAGAAGGTAACATCATCAGATCCCAGCCCTGATACATCAAGCGCATGCACGCTTTCTGGCGGCGAATAAGATGCCATATCCTCATGGTGCTCTTTCAATAGTGCCAGCACCTGTTCACTGTGTAGTTGTCCAACTCGGATCTGCATGTACTTCTCTTTTCATTTTGATAATTGGCTTAAATAGCAATAACAAAAGCTAAGTTAGCGAGCCAAACATTATATCTGTCTTACCGATTTCGACTGAATAACTTCATTATTTTAACCAATACAAACCATGCTATGACGTAATTAACTATCAAATATATAAAGCCCAACGTGACTGCTAGGCTTGATGACTCGAAAAATAAAGCGGAGCTTGGAAGTAGCAGCACAAATTCGCCATGTCCAGGCAAAAGGGCTGGCATAGTTAATGCCACCATAAGTAAGACAAACAACTTACTGGTTGTTACTTGCATCTTTGTTCTAGATAAAAGTAAAACAATAATGAGTCCAGCCATACAACCAAACAGTACACTGAAACTGAGATCTAATCGCATATCCTAACCAAAGCCTAAAACAAAAACTAATATCAAACACAGTCTAGTCTAGTCTAGTCTCGCATCTTCACTCGCCACGCGGATTCAGTCGGTTCTCGCCCGCCCAGTAGAGCTTAATTTTATTGCCTGATGGGTCGTGCAATACCGCCTCACGCCACAAATAAGCTTGATCCGTTGGCTCTTGAGCAAACTCAATGCCCGTTTGCTTTAGCTCGCTAACCCACTCATCGAGCTTCTCATGTTCGAAATAGATTATGGCTCCACAGGCTTTTCTATTATTACCGAAATCACCCTCTTCCAAAGACAACGAAAATGTTGCCTCCCCCTCTGGACACTCAAAACGCGCATAGTGCGGCGTATCGACAATCAGCTCAAACCCTAAGGTCAAATAGAATTGTACCGCCTGAGGCATATTGTCTACTGGCAAGGTAACTTGATTTAGGTTCACTTGGCCCTCCTTGTAAACTAGTTAAAAAATCTTTTTAGCCCTGATTTTGTAATCAACAAAATGATTCAGGTTATAACTGCATCAGATCTTAGCAAAGAGAATACGTTTAAATCGTGGTAAGCACCCTTCCAATAACCATGCTCTCTTAAAATACCGTCGCATTTAAAACCTAACTTTTTCAAGACAGCTTCAGAGCCATGATTACCAATCATGGTATAGGCTTCGATTTTATTGACATGCTCAGGGCACTGCTCAGAAAATGAAAACTCGATAAGTTTAGCTATCGCCTCAGTTGCATAACCCTTGCCCCAATACTCTTTAAAGAATTCATATCCAATAACGGCAACATGGTTACTGCATTCAAAGCGATTAATTCCACATCCCCCCAAAAGCTTGTGGGTTACTTTATCGCGAATGGCCCATCGAATACCCTCGCCTTGTTCAAAGCGCTTAGTATCATTATTGATTAACTCAACGGCTTGCGCTTCATGACTAAAATCTAAATCATAAAACTGGATCACTTCGGGGTCTGAAAACATCTGTAAAATAAGTTTTGAATCAGCAAGCACTTGCTGATTTAACATTAGCCTGTCGGTCTCTAACTGCGGAAATGGTACCATATTTCGCTAAAATCCCTTTTTCAATCAAGATGAAGAATGATTGACTGTAATGAATATTATAAACCTACCACTGTGACCAAAGTGAAACAATCTACACGCCACCTCTCATCTTACCTTCAAGGCTTTTTCACTAACGCAAAGCGCCGTGGTATATTAGCGCCCATATTCATTTAGCTAGTTTAAAAGGTCATTTCATGAAAATCGGTATTATTGGCGCTATGGAGCCAGAAGTTGCGCACTTAGTTGAGTCGATGCAAAACCCAAGCTCTACAACCATTGCGGGTATCGAGTTTGTTGCAGGTCAACTTGCGGGTAAAGACGTAATCGTCACTCGCTCTGGTATTGGTAAAGTCACTGCCAGTGTTGCGACTACGCTACTTATCGAAAAGTACGCGCCAGATGCCATTATTAACACGGGGTCAGCGGGTGGTTTTGTTGATGATTTAGCCATTGGCGATATCGTTATTTCATCTGAAGTGCGTCACCACGATGTTGATGTAACCGCTTTTGGTTATGAAATTGGCCAGATGGCGCAGCAACCGGCAGCGTTTATCCCTGATGCTAAACTGGTTGCGGCAGCACAAAAAGCGGTTGCTAGCCTTGGCGAAGTAAAAGCGATTGAAGGTCTGATTTGTACTGGCGATAGCTTTATTTGCGATCCGCTGCGCACTAAGACCATGCTTGAGAACTTCCCAACAATGGCAGCATGTGAAATGGAAGGCGCTGCAATCGCGCAAGTTTGTCATCAGTTTAGCGTACCGTTTGTGGTTATCCGTTCATTATCAGATAATGCTAACAACGACTCGCCAGTAGATTTTGATGAGTATATTGTCAAAGCGGGCCACCACTCTGCATTGATGGTCATCGCCTTGCTTGAGCAACTTTAAGTTAAGCCGCTATAACTCTTAGCTTAAGCTAACTTTAGCTAAGAGTGATAACACAAGGATAGCGCAGCACTATGGTTCCAGAGTTTACCAAGATCTTCTCTCAAGATAGCCATCTGTACACTGGAGCCTTGGTGCTATTCATGTCAATTTTATTGGCACGAATCGCCCCACTGCCGCGCAGCCTTCAGCCACTTGAGTGGTTATCTCAAGTGGCTAAAAAATTAAGCGCTAAAGTAAACCACGTTCAGCGCGCCCCATCGCAACAATTGATAGCAGGCACTTTAGCCATGCTGCTACTAATTATCCCTTTCTGGGCAGTATTAAGCTTTATTATCGAGCTTGCCGAGTTCCCTTGGTTCTTCGAAACTGTCGTTATCTACCTTTGCTTACAAGACGACCACTTCAGATACATCGCCAATGAAGTCGCTATCGCCATCAAACGCGATAATAAACTCCAAGCACGCAGCTTGTTGGAGCCTTGGGTAAGCCGTAGTACCCGTTCTCTTACCAATGTTGGCCTATGTAAGACCACTATCGAACGGCTTTCAACAACATCAATTTACGGCACCGTATCGGCTATTTTGTTTTACGCAATTGGCGGTGTACCACTGTTACTTGTAGCTAGAATGGTTAAACAACTTGAGAATTGCTGGCCTGTTTATAATCCACAGTACCGATACTTTGGTACGCCGGTGTATCTGATAAGCACCATAGTTCACTATATTCCAGCAAAGCTATGGAGTCTGACTCTAGCCATTCAAGGCGGTCCTAAAAGCCTTATCATCCTGTTTCGACCAAACGTTAATGCTACGCCCTTAAATGAATATCAAACTTGTGAAGTTGTTGCCTGCGCATTAACAATTGAACTTGGCGGGCCAATTAAATTTAAAGACGTTAGAGTGGATAGCCCTAAGGTGTCTTACGGTCCCCTCCCCGATGAAAATGACTTACTTCGCGCGATTAACCTCAACTCTATCGCCTTTAGTCTTTGGGCTCTCGCTATTGTCCTCCTGCCAGGAATATGGGCGCTGTTACGGGTAATGCAGAGCTAATTTCTGCCACCGATATAGACCCAGCATTGAATTTTATTGAATAACCGCATTTCTGCGCTGTTTATTTACCCAATGGATTGTAATCATCTTGTATAAATTATTGGCGTTGGTATCATTCTTTAAACTGACTGTATTTAATAGTTCTAGGGCTGACTCCTTTGTTTGAAAATATTCATGTTTCGCTAACTACGCCTGCCTTGCTCTTTCCGGCAATCTCTTTGCTATTACTGGCTTATACCAACCGTTTTTTTGCCTTGGCGGCACTTATTCGTAACTTGAGTAATGATGGCAAGCCAATCCATAACAGCCAGCTAAAGAATCTTCGTCAGCGCATAAGCATTATTAGGCGTATGCAGGAATCTGGCGCTTTAAGCTTCGCTTTATGCGTGTTATGTATGATTTTTATCTACATTGGCTTTAACCAAGTGGGCGCCTTTATCTTTGGTTGCAGCCTGTTTTTACTGCTTTATTCACTATTGCTTTCAGTGATTGAAATTCGTATCTCGGTAGATGCACTAAATATCCACTTAAAAGAGTTGGACAAATGATCGATTGGATCTACTTCTTTGACCTTTGTGGTACGGCGGTATTTGCACTTTCAGGCGCATTAGCCGCAGGTCGTCACAAGATGGACCCATTTGGCGTATTAGTGCTTGCTTCGGTAACCGCTATTGGCGGTGGCAGCATTCGTGATGCCTTGTTGGGCACGACTCCCGTATTTTGGATCCAAGACCCTAATTACATCACGGTGATTTTAATTACCGTTATTTTGACCTTTATTTTTGTGCGTAAACCTAACCGAGTGCCTCGTTATATTTTACCGGTTGCTGATGCGCTAGGCTTAGCGCTGTTTACTGTCATTGGCGTAGAAAAAGCGTTAAGTTTAGAGCTAAGTGGCATGACGGCCGTGGTCATGGGCTTAATCACTGGCGTGGGTGGTGGTATTATTCGCGACTTGCTTTGCCAGCAGGTACCTATGGTGCTACGAACAGAAATTTATGCAACGGCATCGATAATGGGGGGAATATGTTACACCGTTAGCCTGCATTTGGGAGCGGCCAATATGTTTGCGTTATTGTTTGCAATGAGTACCGCACTCGTGATTAGATTAGCAGCAATCCGTTGGCACCTTTCGTTACCGGCTTTTGATTTAAAGACACCACAATAATGAGATTCGCTTTCTTCAGTTTTATATTGCTCCTTTTTAGCTTTCCCGCTTTCGCTAATATTGGTGATATGCCAAAAGAGCAACAGCTAGCAGTCAAGTATATTCAAGCGCTAACTCATCAAGACTATTCTAGCCTGAGTGGTTTTTATAATCGTGACAGTGTGTTTAACGATAGAACTGCGGGACGTAAATATACCGGCAGACGCCACATTCTTCAGTTCTTGAAGCGTGCTCATCGTGGCGTACTCGAATACGACTTTAATATCGAGCATATGTTTAACTCTGGCTCCTTGGTCGTGCTTATCGGTAACTACCGCTACAAAGGGCCGGGCGAGCAATTTGGTAAACCAGGACGCATTATCGACATCGCCATCCCAGGCGTTACAACGTTGCGCTTAGACATGACCCATGAAAGAATTAAAGAACATCAAGATCTGATGGACTATCAAACCATGTCAGATCAACTCTCAGTTCAGTGATCTAAGCAAGCACGGCTTATTAAAGCAGTGCTACACAGCTCACAATTTAGTCGCACCATGGAAACTTTTCTGCATTCGTCTGTCAAAGTATTAGGTACTTTGTATTCAGTTGGTTGTTATGGTCGTTATAAGTCGCTTCAATGCTATTCGCACCGCTATGGTATTTCTCCCGCTACTTTGTTGCTCAGCGTTTGCGCTTGAGCGCCCCATTGTGGTGTCTTTTGCTGACCAGCCTATCAATAAATTCAATCAAAAGCTTGAGTTAGCCCAACACAAAAAGCGCGACTGGAGCAAACAACCTGAGTCTATTTGACCCACTATGCTGGCAACAGCTTTCAGCTAGCCAAAGTCAAACAGTACCAAGGTAAAGTGGTGACAACTATCCTGACATAGGGGGCGTCAGCGCAGCAAAAGGCGAACATCCTAAGATGTTGTTGATTATATCGATGCAAAAACAGAAGAGTTATTGGAAGTTAGATGCGGCAAGATTAACTTGGCAATGTAACAACGGCCTGCACTTTGGTACAGACCCTTGTTTGAATAGCCATTAACCGCAATAGTGAGAGGTAATGGCTTTAGCGTTTAAGCTGCTTTATAAATAGCTTTTTAAGCTGCTTTTAAACCAAGGTAATTTTAGCGAACTTACGTTTGCCCACTTGGAATACCGCAGAAGTACCAGCAACCAACTGTAGGCGAGTATCTTCAATCTTATCGCCATCAATCTTTGCCGCGCCTTGCTTAATCATACGCATCGCATCTGATGTTGAGCTTACTAGGCCCGCTTCTTTAAGCAAGTTAGCAATCGCAATACCTTCACCAGCTGCAATCTCTAACTCTTCGATATCGTCAGGGATATTGCCTTTTTGGAAGCGGCTAATAAACTCTTGATGCGCAGCGTCAGCAGCAGCTTCGTCGTGGAAACGTGCAATGATCTCTTTTGCAAGTGCAATCTTCACATCACGTGGGTTAGCACCGGCTTCAACGTCTGCTTTAAACTGCTCAATCTCAGTCAACGGACGGAAAGACAGTAGCTCAAAGTAGCGCCACATCAACACGTCAGAAATAGACATGATTTTACCGAACATCTCACCAGCAGGCTCGCTCACACCAATATAGTTGTGCGCCGACTTAGACATCTTCTTAACGCCGTCTAAACCTTCAAGCAGCGGCATCATGATCACTGTCTGTGGTTTTTGACCTGCTGACTTTTGTAATTCACGGCCCATCAGTAGGTTAAACTTCTGATCGGTACCACCTAGCTCAACGTCGGCCTCTAGAGCGACTGAGTCATAACCCTGTAGCAGCGGGTACATGAATTCGTGAATCGCAATTGATTGACCTGAACCGTAACGCTTTTTAAAGTCGTCACGCTCCATCATACGAGCAACCGTTTGCTGTGAAGCCAAGCGGATCATACCTGCGGCGCCGAGAGGCTCTAACCAGGTAGAGTTAAACTCGATACGGGTTTTAGCAGGGTCTAAGATTTTATAAACTTGCTGCTTATAAGTCTCTGCATTGGCAAGCACTTGCTCACGCGTCAATGGTGGACGAGTACTGTTTTTACCACTTGGGTCTCCGACCATACCCGTGAAATCACCAATCAAAAAGATCACTTCATGACCTAGCTCTTGGAAGGTACGCATCTTATTCAAAATAACCGTGTGACCAAGATGAATATCTGGAGCGGTTGGATCTGCACCCAATTTAATTTTTAACGGGCGACCTTCTTTCAATTTCTCCAGAAGATCCGCTTCGAGTAATATCTCGTCAGTGCCACGTTTTATTTCTGCTAATGCTTGCTCTAAATCAGCCATATCGGCGCTTACTCCTGGGAGCCTAATCAAAAAAATATGGGCACTCATGTTACTTGTTAGCAAGCACAAATGAAAGTGTGTACACTAAAGGGATCACTAAGAAAGGGCTAATTTGGTATCAAGGTCAATGGGAAAGGTTATAACTTTATTTAAATTACTGCCAAAATTACATCAAATGCTCTTGTGCGGTTTAGTTTTTGTCACAGTAATTATTATTTTTATGCCATCAGATGATGCGCAAGCTTCTAAACAAACACCGTCAGCAAATGGTGAATATGACGTTAATACTCGTTATGACGTGCCGTTAGCTTTTAGAAAGCCCACGCCGCCATCGGCATCGATGAGCGACTCAAGCCCGACTGAGCGTAATAACACTCGCCTAGAGAGTCTCGAACAGCTAAAAACACAACCGCTCGCACAGGCGTCAGAAAAACCCGTCACTCCAACACCTGCTACGCCAACATTAAATGAAAAACGCTTTCAAGTTAAAAGCGGTGATACCTTAGCAGCACTTTTTGAGCGCGCTGGGTTAACGGCAAAAGATGTCTATGATGTCACCCAACTCCCTAAAGCTAAAAAGAATCTACTTAAAATCATGCCCGGCGACAATTTAGTTATTGCTAAAGATGAAGACGGTAAATTGGTTCAGCTTAGGTATCATCTCGATAAAATTACTAGCTTAATCGTTGATAAAAGTGCAAACGGCTATAAAGAGCACATTGTTACTAAAAAAGTGGAAGCCCGCTCTAAATTTGCCAGTGCAACCATTGAGAATAACTTCTGGAATGCCGGAGTTAACGCAGGACTTACGCCAAATCAAATCATGCAATTAGCCACTATTTTTGGCTGGGATGTCGACTTTGCCTTAGATCTGCGTAAAGGCGATCAATTTGCGATGATATTTGAAGAAGAATATGCCAATGGTGAATTCTTAAAGAACGGCAATATTCTCGCGGCTGAATTTACCAACCAAGGCGATCGTTATACTGCGGTTCGCTATAAAGATGGTAACTATTACTCAGAAGAAGGCCGCAGCATGCGTAAAGCCTTCCTGCGCTCACCCGTTGATTTTAAATACGTAAGCTCAAGCTTTAATCCACGCCGTCTACATCCAGTGACGGGCCAAGTTAAAGCTCACCGCGGTGTCGATTACGTTGCGGCAGTAGGTACCCCTATTAAGGCTGCGGGTAATGGCCGCGTAATCAAATCGAGCTATAACCAATACAATGGTAACTATGTGTTTATTAAACATAATGACACCTATACCACCAAATACCTGCACTTGACCAAACGCAAAGTAAAAACCGGTCAGTCAGTTAAGCAAGGGCAAATTATTGGTACTTTAGGTTCGACTGGCCGAGTCACAGGGCCTCACTTACACTATGAGTTCATTGTGAATGGGGTTCACCGAAACCCTCGCACCATTAAGCTGCCAAAGTCGGAGCCTATCGCGAGGAAAGAAAAGTCCCAGTTTGCTCAGTTAAGTAAAACCATGATGGCCGAACTTGAACACAACAAACAGGTACAGATTGCAGCGCATTAGCGCTGCGGTTTACTCGCTTAGCACCCGTTAGCTTATAGGTCCAATACCATGAATAATAGTTATTACGTAGGCCTGATGTCAGGTACCAGTATGGACGGGGTTGATGCGGTTCTAGTTAACTTTGAAACCCAACAACCAACCTTAGTTGAATCTCACACCGAAGCACTGCCACCCGCTTTGTTAGCCAGCCTGCAAAAGCTTTGCCTACCCGGTAATGATGAAATAAACCGTCTTGGTCATCTAGATCGCAGCATAGGTAAGCTATTTGCCAAGGCCACAAATGCACTACTGGAAAAAGCTAAGGTTGATAAGTCGCAAGTCATTGCGATTGGTAGCCATGGCCAAACAGTGCGCCACATGCCTAATCTAGAGATGGGTTTTACCCTGCAAATAGCCGATCCAAATACTATCGCGGTTGAAACCGGGATTAACGTTATTGCCGACTTTAGACGCAAAGATGTGGCTCTTGGTGGTCAAGGCGCGCCTTTAGTGCCCGCTTTTCATCAACATGTATTTGCCAGCCCCAACCACCAGCGTATTATTCTCAATATTGGCGGTATTGCTAATGTCACATACCTTCCTGGTAACACTGAGGATGTGACTGGTTTTGATACGGGCCCGGGCAATGGTTTAAGCGATGCTTGGATCCAGCATCAACTCGGTCAGCCTTATGATAAAGACGGCGAATGGGCAAAATCTGGCACTACCGACCAACAAATGCTGCAACATCTACTGTCTCACCCCTACTTCGCACTCGAAGCGCCAAAGAGTACGGGTAGAGAGCTGTTTAACCAAGCTTGGGCCGAACAACAACTTTCTGAGTTTGGCTATTTAACTGAAGCTGACATTCAATCGACGTTACTCGATCTGACCTGTTACAGCATCGCCAATGATGCGCTTAAACTATCGACCAATGGCGAGATGTATGTCTGTGGTGGCGGCGCTTATAACTGCGAGCTAATGCACCGTCTACGTAAGCTGTTACCCAACTATAAAGTGGTCACGACCTCAGAGCTTGGCATGGATCCGCAATGGGTTGAAGGGATCGCCTTTGCTTGGCTAGCAATGAGACACCACCAGGGCTTACCGGGCAATTTACCTGCGGTCACAGGGGCGTCAAGAGAAGCTATCTTAGGCTCTTTCTACCCAGCAGATTAACGAATACCAATCGTACTAAAGATGTGATGGGTATAACCTTGCTGCAGTAAAAGCTAGTACAACAGCTTATGCTGCAGCCTTATCACATCACGTTTATAATTTTGGGATAAAGTCATCAGCAGGCTATTACGTCCTGCAATATAGGTCATAGCGCCTGAGCGGGGAATACTACCCGATGGTAACTTTAAAATAGGCGTAATAAGCCCTGTATTAAAGCGCCAAAAGTTAATCAGCTGAAATCCACTGCGACTCTTTCTAAAATAAACCCCTTTATCGGTCGCGACCCAGTTATAGCCTTCTCCGAAATGATTGGCACTGATCAGCTCTTTTAACTCACCAGGATTTGTCAGCGACAACATCCACAGGCCGTTTTTCCCAAGCTGGGTAAAAACTAATTTATCTTCCGCTATCATCTTACCTAGGCGCATATCGATAGGGCTAAGCACTTTAGGTAAGCGATTATCAAGATAAAACTCAGTGATACCGTCTTTACTACTTGCTAATACCATATCGTCATTCCAGCCCCAACTTGGCCGATTATGATCTAAATAAGGCGTAGCAAGAATACTGATGTTCGCCGTTTGCATATCCAATACGTGAATTTTATTGCCTTCATTTTTATCGTCAGGTGCAAGAAATGCCACCTTAGTGCCATCATGGGACCAGCTAGGATAAGCCACGCGGCGCTTGAGGTCTGTATGTTGCCGCCTTTGATTACCGTCTGCGTCGCTGCTCCAGATCTCGTTAAAGCCAGTTTCATTCGACACATAGACAATACGCTTAGTGATGGGTGAGTAATCAGGATTACGATAGCTGTATTCAACTTGTAAAAGTGGAAATGTTGCTGTTGGAATCGATTGTTCAAGAGCAAAAGAGGCGACCTGATAGACACGCATGTAGTTAGAGTAAACTAACTCGTCACTATCGGGAATTGATCGTGGATAACTTAAGCCTTCTACATCAAGCGACTTAATATGTTTATCGTCTATACCAACAATATAACCATTTCTCACCCCTGAGTTTTCGGTGCTAAAGATCAGCCGTTCACTATCTTGGTGCCAGCTCAAACCTCTAATATCTTCTAAGCCAAATGTTAGCCTCTGCTCTTCTCCCGTTTTGGCATGTACAATAAAAATATCTTCAGAAATATTACCAAAACGGCGCGCAACCGCTAACCAGTTACCATCAGGACTAAAGGCCACGTCTCGGTCGCGATAATTGCAATTTTCCATACAAGATAAGCGTTTAGGCTCAGCGTCCTCACTGGTCAGAGACAACTCATAAAGACCTGAACCGAATCCCTCCCCTCCATCCCAGATATACACAAGGCGACTGCCATCAGGTGCAATATCAATCGCCGAGCTATAAGTGTAACAATCTCCCAGCTTACGAGCTTCATTACTGTCTAAGTTAAGCTGAGTCAAATAACACTTATCCTCACTGCGATGCTCTGAGCCGTAATACAGCATGCCACCATCAGAGCTCCAAACGGCTCTGATCTCAGCGGTTTTCGTTGAAGTCAATCGTTTCGGGGTTTCACTGGGGTTTTGCAGATCGATAAGATAAAGGCTGGCGAATTTGTTATTACCACGACTGCCATAAACCAGCCAACGCCCATCGGGAGATACCGCTGGATATAACTCAGATCCCGCAACAGTCGTTAGATTTTGCTTCAAAGTAGGCACGTAGCGAATACTGTCTTGATATAAATGATAAACCCAAGATAGTGAAATTAACGCTAAGGCTAGCCCACCGACAAGTGCTAGCCTTCGATTGAACAAAGTTAACCGAGTAATCTTCAGTTGAGCCTGCTGAAATAGGTCTGGTTCATCAACTAAGTCAGCATCGTTAAATTGAGGTTCAAGCAGTAAGCGGTACCCCATTTTTCGTACCGTTTCGATGACTTGCTCACCATCACGGCCTTGGCTTAGTTGTTGATTTAGTTGTTTACGTAGGTGCCAGATAGCGTTAGTTAATGCTTTACTGCCCACATAGCTATTACCTTCCCAAATATTGTCTATTAGCTCCTCTCGAGTCACGACCTTAGGGTATTGCCGAGCAAGATAGCTTAATACTTCAATAAATTTTGGCTGAATGGAGACTTTGTTTGAAGGTTCGTCAGTCAATGCAGCATCAAAAAAATTAAGACTGTTATCGCTAGGGTTAACCTCACAAAGTCCTAATCTAAAAATGGCCTCTTTTTTTATTTCTCTCATTAATACTCCTGCTACCGCTCATATTTCTGTCATCAACAATCTCAAACCCGACCTAAAATTCACATCTATTCAACATAGATATTGCGATAGCAACAGCACCAAAATACACACTAAGCCAGTGAAAGTAAAAACAATAGAGTTTAAATAGACATATAAACAACAAATAAACGACCCAACATCGATTGCCGCTCACTTACAAATTAATTACAAATGATTGCAGTTGATAACCAGCAGTAGATAAATTGGAAAATCGACAGTATTCATCCCTGGAATGACGCGTTTAAATCATCTGAGATTTTACAAAAAATGATTAACGTGTTTGGGAAAATTATAAAAATAAGGACTGCAATCAATGAAATCTAAGATGAAACCTAAGATGAAACTATCAGCATTAAGCTTAGCCATCAGTATGGCTGCGCTAACCCCTTCAACCTTATTTGCAGCTGAAGCCGCAGATAAGAAAGCAGCAGAACAAGAGATGGAAAAAATTGAGGTGACAGGCTCACGTATTAAACGTGCCGACTTCGAAGGTGTCCTGCCTGTTACTGTTATTACAGCCGACGACATTGCCAACAGCGGTCTTAACTCTATTGCTGAAGTACTGCAATCATCTGTCGCTAACACGGGGGGTTCTCTTAATGGTGAGAGCGATGGTTTCACAGACAGCGCTAGCTCAGTTAACCTACGTGGTATGGGTGCCAACAGAACCTTGGTTCTTATCAACAGCCGCCGTCAAGCCTCTTTCCCAAGCGCTGCAGGTGGCACCTCAAACTTTGTTGATGTATCAGACATTCCTACAGCAGCAGTAGAACGCATCGAAATTCTAACCGGTGGTGCATCGGCAATTTATGGCTCTGATGCCGTTGGTGGTGTAGTCAATATTATTCTGAAAAAAGAGTACGAAGGCGCGAAAGTTTCAGCTAAATATAATGACCCGACTCAAGGTGGCGGTGAGGAACTCGATCTGTCTTACCTGCAGGGCTTTAATACCGATAAGAGCCAAACAATATTAATTGTCGAATACAAAAAAGTAGAGTCAATTCAAACTTATCAGCGTGATGACCTATACAGCCCTGCATATTATGAAAATGAAGATGGAGACCTTACCTGGGGTGCAGGCCCTTATGGCGATGCCACGCCTTCAAGTTGGTCTTCAAGAATTACCGATTACAGTAAAGTTTATCACGACGATAAGTACGTTAACCTCGACGAGCAGCAATGTGGTGAGTTATTTGGTGATAAAGGCATTTACAGGCCCACGTATAAATATGGTTGTTACTACGATAAGTATGCTGACCGCGGCCTAAAATCAGCTTATGACCGTTTCAACTTAGTGCTTAACTCCACTTACGACTTAAACGATGATTGGCAGCTTTACGGTATGGTCAACGCATCATATAAAGAAGCGACTAAGTATAAAGATGAAAAAGGCTTCGGTACTAGTATTTATCAAGACGAAGCGACTGGCGCACTAAGCTATGACAAATATGAGTTTGAAGATGATAACCGCTTTTATCTAGCACGTAGAATGGAAGAGTTTGACGGCCCTCGAACCTACGATACCCAAAATACTAAAGCAGCTATCTCGTTTGGCGCTGACGGTACGATTGGTGAATATGAGTTAGATCTTTCATGGTCGAGCAGTTACAACAAGTACGAGAAACAAAATCATCATATGGTGAAAGCCGATGCACTGCTAGACATTGTCACATTCGATCCCAATGATGCAGACCCATCAAAGTGGTACCCGAACAGTCAAATGACGACAGATCAAGCTAACATGCTTATTGCTGACTCAACTAAGAATTCAGACTCAAGTATGCACCAGTTCCAAGCTGTATTTACCGGTGACTTGATGGAGCTACCAGCCGGAACCGCAGGCTTTGCAACGACTGCAGAGTGGGCGCGAGAAAGCTATGAAGATACGCTAGATGAAGTGACATCGAGCGGCGGTTTAATCGGTATGGGTGGTACTGGTGGTAAGGGTGACCGTGACCGCGTCGCTGTAGCGGGTGAGTTACAGATCCCACTACTGGCTAATATGACGGGGGTTAGGTCTCTAGACCTATCTGCAGCACTGCGTTACGACCAATATTTAGATGATTCAGATGTAGGCGGCGCAACCACACCACAAGTTGGACTTTCATACCGTCCGATTGATGAAGTCATGGTTCGTGCCAACTGGGGTAAGAGCTTTAGAGCACCAGACATGCACCGTTTATACGCAGGCCTCACTCGAGCTTACGGTTCTACCTCATACCCGCATCCAACCATTCCAGATGAGGTCTATGAAGATAATTACAGCAGCATAAGCTCAGGTAATGTCAACCTTGAAGAGGAAAAGGGTGAATACTGGAACTTTGGTATTGTAGCCAACATAACCGACAATGCAGACATCACGGTTGACTGGTGGAACATCGAACTTGATGGAGCAGTAAAAACGATCTCAACCGATGAGATGTTAGACGACGAAGCCAAGTATAAGCAAACAGGCAACTACACTAGCTGTGACCAAATGGATGTTGTCGGTTACCTAACAGAACTCGATGATGATGATATTGAGAACATCTCTTGTATGCGTAAAGGTCCAATCAACAGTGCTTATGAGGCATCTGAAGGTATTGATACTAGCTTTAACTACCAATTCCCAGAAACTGCTATTGGTGATTTTAAATTTAAAGTTGCTGCCTCTTACCTAATTAAGAAAGAGTACCAAGAGCGCGTCGATAGCGAAATTGAAGAGCAAACAGAGACCGATTACTTCCCTAAGTGGAAAGGTAATGCGAGCCTAAGTTGGAATTATGAAGACTTCAGCGCAACGGTTGCTTACTACTACACTGGTGAAGCAAAAGGAACTGACACCTTCACCCTTATCGATGCCGATGGCGAAGAGTATGAGGAAGATGATTACACTGACACGCTAGATGCTTATCAAGTCGTCAACATTACCTTGAGCTACTACGCACCTTGGGAAGGTCAATTCACGGCAGGAGTTAAAAACCTAACAGATGAAATGCCACCTTTGTACGATGAGCGTAACGACAAGCATAATGACTGGCCTTTCTATGAAGATGACAACAGCAGTTATTCAAATACTGGTCGTAGTCTGTTCATCGGTTACTCTCAGAAGTTTTAATCTCGTAGATATATAAACAAGTAGTTACCCAAACGACTTGAAGTTGTGTATTCAGGTTGTTTGGACGTAAACCTCCCTTTTATGACGAGAAATAAGCGCCCAATGTTGGGCGCTTATCTTTATCGCCACGAACATCGCCACTATCCCTATTATCAGGAGATAAGAATGTCTCTAAACCCGCTCTTAATGAATGCCCTGATAGCCATTTGCAGCCTGCTATTATTCAGTTCAAATGCGTTGAGCAATAGCTATCAATTACCGAGTCAGGCACTGCAAAATGTGGTTGAGCAAACTAAAAATGTAAGTACTCGCTTATCACCAGACAAACAGTGGCTCGCCGTACTGACGCCAAAAAAACACCTATCGATTCAAGCCTTATCACACAGTGAACGTAAGCTCGCAGGCCTGAGAGTTTCGCCCGCATTACTGACTCCTAGTCGTATTAAATATAGCTATTTAGCGATTGAGCTTATCAATATTGGTAAGAGCGATGCGGCAACAAAGCCTGTTAACATCAATTTACCCAAGGGGATACAGGCCGCTAATGTTAGCTTTTCTCCTGATAGTCGATACTTAAGCTACATTGGCCTTACTCAAGCCGGCGCGAATATCTATCTTTACGACATCAAAAATGGCCACAGCCACAAGCTAACGAGTCAGCGCCTCAATGCCACTTTAGGGCTTAAGTACATCTGGCAAAATGACAGTAAGGGAGTGTTTACTAACTTAGCTGTCACAGCCTCCTTGTTAGAATCAGAACACACGCCTATCGCGCCAAACATAAGCGAAACCTCTGGGCAAAAAGCACCGAGGCGAACCTACCAAGATCTGTTAAAAAACCCACAAGATGAAGCCGAATTTTCAGCATTAACCACCAGCCAACTGAGTTTTATCGCCCTTAATGGAGATATGACTCCGATAGGCAAACCTGCTATCAATATTAGCTACAGCTTGTCACCTGATGATCAATACCTGCTCGTGACACGCATCGCCGCGCCTTTCTCTTATATGGTGAAATATTATGATTTTGCCCAAAGTGTTGAGCTGTTTCATCGCTCAGGCAAAATGCTGCAAACCCTCGCTCAATTAGAGAGCAGCGAGTATCGCCCACCGGGAAGTGACTCTGTCAGGAAAGGCCCACGCATGATCCACTGGCGCAGCGATAAGCCGAGCACTATCGCCTTTGTAAAAGCCTTAGATAAAGGCGATAGCCGCATTAAAGTAGCTTATCGCGATGAGCTATTACAGCTTGAAGCACCTTTTACTCAACAACCAATACAATTAACCCAAACGCCATGGCGCATTAGCCAAGTGCAATGGGGAGAGCTTAACAAAGCATTGATCACTGAGCGTCAATCAGACAAGAAACAGATGCGAGTCAGCTTGTTAGATACCTCAACCACGAGTGATAAAACTCTCGCACTTTGGTACCAAAAAGCCATTCGCGATAGCTATAAAGATCCAGGAAAATTATATCGACAACCCGCTGAAATCAATGGAAAAAGACTGGGCAATATCATCAAGTTTGATAATAACCAACTGTTACATTACGGTTTAGGCGCTTCGGATCTGGGGTACCAGCCATTTTTAAAATCCTTGCCGTTAAACAAAAATAAAACATCGTTGGCAATTGATGGTTCAACAATACTGTGGCGTTCGTCACCCGAGCAGTTAGAAACGATCAAATACATCATCAAGCTTAATCCGTTAACCTTGATTATCAGCAGACAAGCAGCCGATACCCCATCGCACTTAGTGATGTTGAATGTCGACACGGGCCACGAACAGTTACTCTATCAAAACCAAGATAAGCTCAACGCCTATCAGGGTATGAGCAGACAACTGGTTAATTACACTCGTGATGACGGACTTCCTCTGTCTGGCGTGCTTTATTTACCTGCCAACTATTCAAAACAAGATGGCCCTTTACCAGTATTAATGTGGGCTTACCCCCGTGAATATAAAAATGCTGAAGTCGCCAGCCAGGTCAATTACTCACCCAATCAATACAACTACATTAGCGCTAAAGGCCCGATACCATTCGTTGCCAATGGCTTCGCGATTTTTGACAAAGTTGCCATGCCTATTGTAGGGGAAGGAAAAGACAAGCCTAATGACAGCTTTCGCCACCAATTAGTGGCCAACGCGAGCGCCGCCATTGATACCTTGGTGGGGATGGGCGTTGCCGACAGGGAGCGGGTTGCTATCGGCGGTCACTCTTATGGCGCCTTTATGGTGGCAAACCTGCTTGCACATTCGGACTTATTCGCTGCTGGTATCGCCCGAAGTGGTGCCTATAACCGCACACTAACGCCATTTGGCTTCCAGCATGAGAAACGTAACTTCTGGGAAGCGCCAAGCCTATACCAGCAGATGTCACCTTTTACCCATGCCGATAAAATCGATGAACCACTATTACTGATGCATGGAGAAATGGATTCAAACTCAGGCACTTACCCTATGCAATCGGCAAGGCTATTCAAAGCAATCCGCGGACTTGGTGGCCAAGCTCGCTTAGTCACCCTCCCCTATGAAAGCCATAATTATAAGGCTAAAGAGTCGATCATGCACATGCTTTGGGAGCAAGAAAGCTGGCTTGAACAATACCTTAAGAATAACGATTTAGCGCGAGGAAGTGAGGCGCTTAATCGGCAGGTTCCACCTCAAACACAAGTGACGTTTCACTGAGGTTGAACCGCTAATTAACTAACAGGCTGTGCCAGCGTTCAAGCAACATGCTTGCCCTCGGCGCAGATCATAAAAAGTCGCTATTTGCTTATCAGCCTTGGCATTTATACCCATCGAACTAAATATGTGATGGGTATTATCAAGGCGGTGAGCGACTCGTTCAAACCATAAACAGATTTAGTCGTCCATCTACTTTAAATTTAGGAACGTCTCATCATGACTAGCTTAAATAGAGTTTTACGTTTATCAGCCATTTGTTCAGGTCTTTTCTGTTGTAGCCTCGTCAGCTCTGTCACCTTGGCACAAACCGATAATCCATTTTCTCCAATCATCGCCGCAGAATACTTGCCTAAGAATATTATCTATCTAATTGGTGATGGTATGGGGCCCGCCTATACCTCAGCTTACCGCTACTATAGTGATAACCTCCAAACCAAGCGTGTTGAAAGAACCATTTTCGATGAATTACTTGTTGGCATGTCGAGTACTTATCCAGATGATGATACCTATGTCACCGACTCAGCTGCCGCGGCTACAGCACTCGCGACCAGCTATAAAACCTACAATGGTGCAATAGCAGTTGATGATCAACGTGGCGCGTTGCCGACTATTTTAGAGCTGGCAAAATCTCAAGGAAAAACAACAGCGATAGTGGTCACCTCGCAAATTAATCACGCAACCCCAGCGAGCTTTCTGGCTCATAATGAAAGCCGACGCAACTACGACCAGATAGCCGACAGCTATTTGAGTAATCTTATCGATAAGAGGCCTGTTGCCGATCTGATGCTAGGCGGCGGTACTCAGTACTTTGTGCGTGAAGACAAGAACCTTACTCAAGAGTTTGAGGAGTATGGCTACCAATATATCAATGAATTAAGTGACTTGAACTCACTCGAAAAACTGCCAGCATTAGGGCTATTTGCCCCCAAAGGCTTACCCGCAGCGATAGAAAGTGACGATCCACATAGGCTCACCACCATGACACACAAAGCGTTGGGGCTCTTGTCTAACCAAGATGCCCCCTTTGTGATGATGGTAGAAGCAAGTCAAATCGATTGGTGTGGTCATAGCAACGATATTGCCTGTGCAATGAGTGAAATGGATGACTTTGCCAAAACATTAGCTCTAGTTAAACGCTATGTTGATGCTCACCCAGATACGTTACTCGTCGCGACCGCAGATCACTCAACGGGTGGCCTGACGTTAGGTCTAGACGGCACCTACCAATGGCAAGGCCAGCTACTGCATCAAGTCCATAGTTTGCCAAGTACCATTGCCAAGCTTATCCTTGACTCGCCTGAAGTGTTAAACGACCGAGGCGCATTTAGCGCTTTTTTACACCCGCATATTAGTATCGATATAAAAGATAAAAAACTAGATGGATTGCGTTGGAAGCCAAATTCTCGGCTATCTCAGCATAAAGCCGAGAAACAAATCACTGATGATCTTAAGCAAGCTATTGATAAGTTGACCTATACTGGGTGGACGACTGGCGGTCATGACGCAATCGATGTCCCCGTTTATGCTTACGGTAAAGGTGCGCTGTACTTTAGGGGTCATAAAGACAATACCGAGATTGCCGCCACGCTTATTCAGATGGTGCAAGATGAGCGCTACAAAGTTAATTAGCAGGCCTTAGACGCATTAATTGATAAGTAGATTTACAGAGGCTGATAATAAACTCAACTGTTAGCTATTTACTTAACGCCTTATTTAGGGGAACGTAAAGTAACAAGGTCTTATTTTAAAATTCGGTAAGCTATTTACTGCAATAACTTACCGATTAAAACACAAGGAACCGTTATATGAATATGACTCAAAAAATGACTGCCGAGTTTCTCGGCACACTTTGGCTTGTTTTAGGGGGTTGTGGTAGTGCCGTCTTAGCCGCGGCGTTTCCAGAACTTGGTATTGGTTTTATGGGAGTCGCATTCGCATTCGGTTTGACGGTACTCACCATGGCATTTGCCATTGGTCATATTTCTGGCTGTCACTTAAATCCTGCTGTATCAGTTGGTTTATGGGCTGGAGGGCGCTTTCCAGCCTCTGAATTACCCCCCTATATTATTGCCCAAGTTGCCGGGGGTATCGCTGGCGCAGGTATTTTGTATCTTATCGCCTCAGGTCAAGATGGCTTCAGCCTATCGGCAGGTTTTGCCGCTAACGGTTATGGCGAGCATTCACCCGGTGGCTATAGTTTAACCGCTGCGCTGATTTGTGAAATCGTGATGACACTGTTTTTCTTACTGATCATCCTTGGCGCTACAGACTCGCGTGCACCTAAAGGATTTGCTCCCATCGCCATTGGCCTTGGACTCACCCTGATCCACTTAATCAGTATTCCAGTGACTAATACCTCGGTAAACCCAGCGCGGAGTACTGCACCTGCGCTATTTGTTGGTGATTGGGCGATATCTCAGCTTTGGATGTTTTGGCTAGCGCCCATTATTGGTGCTATTCTTGCCGGAATGATTTACAAAATCTTCGATGCCAAAGATTAATCGCCAATATCAATAAACAGAGCCTTATTCGGCTCTGTTTTCTTTTTCAATACTCTGCTAGGTGCTATTATCCGTTTTAATCGGCGCGTTCTTTATGTTTCAAGGCTCGCTTCATTTAAATTAAGAGATGTGAACCATGAGCAACAAAAACAAAAGCCTTAAACAAATTACTGAAATGACTCCTGAATCTCGCTACGACTACCTAGTCGAGCAAGCTAAAGAACACAAAACTTTATGGTCATTACAAGATTTAGACGGCTGCGTAATGCTTACCACTGAAGAGGAAGACTGTATTCCTATGTGGCCAACAGAAGAAGCGGCAGCACTTTGGGCTGTTGATGACTGGCAAGATTGCCAAGCATTAGCGATCCCTGTTGACGAGTGGTTGGAGCGTTGGGTTCCTGGTATGCAAGACGACGACCTCTTCGTTGCTATTTTCCCAGTACAAGATGATTTGGGTGTTGTCATCCCACCACACGAACTTGAAGAACGTCTAACACCTAAAAAGCGCCACTAATCACTGCTATGATTGATAACGGCTAGCGCACTCGCTCTAGCCGTCATTTAGCGTTCTGCTTGCGACACTGTAAAATAAAAAATTATAAGAAGAGAATAAAAAGTGGATACTAACAAGCCAGCCACAGAGCCCAATACATCCTGTAACATCGCTATGCCTAAACGTCTTATCGCCTTACTTATTTTTTTAGTGGTGATATCTGTCAGCGGCTTGCTTGCCAAGCAAGGCGTGCTTTTTTGTATTCTGACATTGTTTATGGTGCTCGCCATCATAGGCAAACAAAAGGCTGGACTCATCATGTTGCGGGTATACACCGCTTTGCAACTCATCGTTGTCAGCATACTGCCTTTAGTGCTTTACGATCCTGACAACCTCGCAGTCTCAGAGGCATCGAGTTTTGCTATCGGCAGCGTAAAAGCCAATATCCCAGACTGGATTGTATTTAGTTTTTTAATTTTACTGGCTATCGTACAGGTATGGATTGCATTTACCCGTAAGGTTGGGCATTACTTTAATCGAGAACTGAACCTCAACATTATGCGTTAACGCTTACAGATATAAAAATGACAGACACAAAAAAGCCGTCAGATGACGGCTTTTTTAGTATGAGTTTGTCGATTTAATCAAAGTTAAACCGAGAAGCTCGCGCCACAACCACAGGTCGTCGTTGCGTTTGGATTTTTAACAAAGAAGCGTGAACCTTCTAGTCCCGAAGTGTAATCCACTTCGCCACCAACAAGGTACTGCAGGCTCATTGGGTCAACAACCAACTGAACACCTTGCTTCTCTACAGTAAAGTCACCTTCGTTTACTTTCTCATCGAACGTAAAACCATACTGGAAACCTGAGCAACCGCCACCTGTTACGTACACTCGTAACTTAAGCGCGTCATTTTCTTCCTCTTCGAGCAAGGTTTTTACTTTTGAAGCCGCCGCATCGGTAAAGCGGATTGGCAAAGCATCTTCAGCTTGTTCAGTCATTACTACCTCTTACATCTGTTTGCTGTGCAGAATTATCTAATACCTGACCAATTTGTTCAAGTATTATGCTCTGTTCTTTTTCATCCACAAGTAAATCTTGTGCGCGATATTCCTGTTCTGTTTGTGAACCTTTAGTCCAGCGGCTCGCAGGGACGATAACTTTGACCTTCACTCTAGACAAGCTAAAGCCTTCAGGCAATGTAAATTCGCCCTCTAACACTTGAAAATACCTGAAATTAAATTTAAACGAGGCATCAGTCAAATCGGACAACTTTAAAGTTAGGCTTTTACCGTCTTGTAAGCCGACAAAAGTCACTTCACCGCGACCAGATAACGAACGCTTACGCTTTTCTAACTGGGTGAGTACCAATTTAATTCGATACTGACGGGGCTCAAGGCTAGGCTCTAGCTCTAGTGCATTAATCGCTACGCCGTCGGCATTGTTTTCCGGCGCCATGACGCTACGATAAAATGCCAACTCACGTTCTAGCTCTTTTTGTTTGGTATTTTGCTCAACAAACATAGCCTGCATGTTATTGTTAGCTTCACGCTCTAATGCAATTTCAATATTACGTGCTGCCAAAGTTTGTGCTTGTTGCTGCAACTCCTGAATATACAGCTCTGACTTATCAGCCTTCACCTCAGCTTTAGGCAGGTAATGCAGTTTTGCGGCATCATAGCTCAGCGCCCCTAAAGCAAAAGAAACGAGTAATAAAAGCAGTAAATAAACGCTTGATGGTCTAATTTGTCGTTCAATCACTTGCAAGCGATCGAGCCAACGATGATAATTTGGCATTAAGTAACAGCCCCTTAATAAAAATCTCACATTTCGATATAAATGTGACAAACATACTTTTTGGAAAATTCTGTGCATCAAACAATAGTTAAGAAGCGAGAGCAATTTCAAAAATACCTACATACCGGCCTTAAAGATACGCTTTCGCAAGCCAAGGTCAGTGTACAGCTGTGTTTGCTCGCATTATTATTTGCACTATTCGCGTCTGGCATCATTCTTCTTTTTAGAGTATTACTGCTTTGGTGTGACACCCTCACCCAAGCACAAGAGCTGAATTTTACGGATATCATTGATGACTGGCGAGTATTATTACCGCTTTTAGGCTCATTGTTAATCTGGGGCGTCGCAAAAATGGGATCTCAGCGTTATAAACGTATGGGCATCGCCTATGTGATCCATAGAGTTAAGCTACATTATGGCAAAATTCCGCTGCAATCAGCCCCGGGGCAATTCTTTCAAGCACTGTTTGCTCTTGCGACTAATTTCTCTGTAGGTAGAGAAGGCCCTGCAATTCATTTAGGCGCGGTTAGCGCTAGCGTACTCGCCGAAAAATTTAAACTGCCAGACAACAGCGTAAGAGTTATGTGCGCCAGTGGTATTGCTGCAGGTATTGCTGCGATTTTTAACGCGCCATTAGCCGCCGTGGTATTTGTATTTGAAGTGGTACTTCGAGAATACAAGATCCATTACTTTTTCCCGATTATGATCTCTGCAATTTGCGGTGCAGTTAGTAGCCAACTGGTATTTGGTGACGTACATGAGTTTGATCAAATTGGTGTGGCTGCAATCCCACTCACTCAATACCCGTTATTGGCAATATTCGGGGTGGTGCTTGGTTGCATCGCAGCACTCTTTAATACCAGCCTGCTTAAAGTGACTGCTATCGGACAAAACTGGCCACTGATTAATCGCTTATTGCTTGCTGGCGCTGTCACCACCTTAGTAGGATTGGTGCTACCACAAGCAATTGGTAGTGGTGAGCTCGCCATTGCAGAGACCATTAACCAGCATCCGAGCATTTTATTCCTATGCGCTATTTTGGCCGGTAAGATAATAGCGACCATTGCCGCTATTGGCCTTGGCATACCCGGTGGACTTATTGGCCCACTCTACGGTATTGGCGCACTACTTGGCACGATACTGGCCTTAGTCAGTTCACTGCTATTTCCAAGTATTGCACCTTATATTGGTATCTATACCATTATCGGTATGACGGGCATGATGGGAGTCTGCTTAAGTGCGCCACTTGCGGCACTCGTAGCCTTGATAGAACTAACCAACAACGCCTCAATTATTTTACCCTCTATGTTTGTATTGGTCCCCGCATTCTTGATTGCTCATCAAGGTTTTAATACTAAATCCATCTTTTTTAAGCAGCTTGAAATAATGGGCTTAGGTTATAAAGTTGCACCCGTAAACCTTGGACTACAGAAAGTAGGCGTCAGGTGCATAATGGATAAACGTTTCGTTATCGTTTACGACAATCAAGAATTACTGTTAGAGGTGCTTAAGCGGGCAGAAGGCCGCTCGGTATTAGTGCGTAGCACCCAAGGCGCAGTTGAAATGTTACAGCTAGAGCTGCAAGTAGAAGATGATGCAAGCGCCTTAACTCGTCACCCGATCCAAGGAGTTCCCGACACTTCAACCCTCAATGAAGTGTACGCCATTCTTTCAAAGGAGCGACGTGGAGAAGTCTATATCTACCAGCAAGAAAGTGACAATATCGTAGGGGTAATTAATTGGGCTTCGTTACAAAGAGAGATCCGTTCAGGTCAGATTTAACCATTTCAACAAGCAAGGTAATAAAGAGCAAACAACCTCATCACACTCAGCATCTAGACAACTGAGTACAGACCCACTATGGCACGCAAAATGTAACTCGCATCATTCGCTTTATAATACGGCGACCCTAATTACATTGTGGCTTTTAGCATGCTGAAACAACTTACAACTCTAAACCAGCATCTTTAACATATAAGACGTAATTCTGCTTTCAGCAATAAACAACGACTGACTACACAACATTTTTGCCGAGTTAATAATCAGTAAAGATTATAAAAACGACCACAAACCTAAAGACAGAGCGACACAAGCATAACCAAACTGCTGCGATATTGAGCTGTCCACAGCTTAAAAACCAATCTCTAGCATATACCACACCATAGAACAATAAAGCAGCAACAATCACCACACAATTAACAGCACTAGCATCTCTTGCCGATAACCGCCGACAAAACAGCCGTTACGCCTATTTATCCCGCACTTTCACAACTTTTTAGATTTTTTCACAGGCTAAAGCTCACGTTTCTCTGTAGTTTTACGACCTCAAACGCTTTCATTTACCAATAACGACAATGAAGTACTCGAAAGCATTGATATGAAAACGTTGCAGGGTCGTAATCTGGTGCAAGCACCAAGACGTTATCCTGTAAGAAGGTAAGGCGAGTTTACAGGGGTCGCTTAACCAAGAGTAAACAACATCTCCCGATAAGGGCACGCTATGAGTGTAATAAATAATAAATTAGCAGCGCTAGTCGTGCTCTCAGCATCAGTACTTGGCTTTAGTAGTCAAGCCGTTGCAGAGAACTATCAGCAGCTGCTCAATATGTGTATTGCTTGCCACGGAGTCGACGGTAGTAACGAGTTCGACTCGATCCCAAATCTAAAGGGACAGAACGCAGCATACATGGTTGGACAACTAAAAAACTTTAAAGCTGACAAACGCCAAGACAAAACTATGAGTAAAGTCGCCAAACTGTTAACAGAAGAACAGATGCAGGCAATGGCGGATTATTTCAATACTGGTAAGGAACAAGACTGATGGCTATCGATAGACGTAATTTTTTAAAGGGCGCTGCGGCGACCTCAGTAACAGCCATGCTGCCACTAAACTGGGCCTTTGCATCAAACCGCCCTGCCGGTATTGAGCCAATGGACGTATCAGCAGTTAAGTGGAAAAGTGTTGATGACTTACCAAGCCACTTTAAAGTGCTTAACTCAAGCCCATTAAACGCTTTCCCACCAGAGCACCTACTTGCACCAGTTAAAACGCCGGCCGATGTTGCGTTTATTCGCTGGAACGGCAAGATGCCTGAGTTCGATAAGATGGATCCAGATACGTGGGAGTTTACCGTTGACGGTGAGTCAATCGAAACGCCAAAGACCTACACCATTGCCGAGCTTAAGAAAAAGTTCAAAACTCACACTCAGCAACTGGTTCTAGAGTGTGGCGGCAACAGCCGTGAAAACTTCTACCCAAATGCTAAGGGTAACCAGTGGAGTAACACTGCGGTATTCTGCGCAGAGTGGACTGGCGTATTGATAAAAGACGTGCTTGCCGATTGTGGCGTTAAGAGCGACGCGGTTTATACCGCTCACTACGGTGCAGATAAGCACATCAGCGGTAAAGGCGCAGCCATCTCTCGCGGTGTACCAATCGATGCCGCCATGAATGAAAACGGCATGATTGCCTGGGGCATGAACGGCGAAGATATTCCATACATGCACGGTTACCCGCTACGTATCGTATTTGGCGGCCGTCCTGGTTCTGTTTCACAGAAATGTGCTACCGGTATGGGCGTTCGAGATCGCGTACACGACGGTAAGAAGATGGGCGCACCAGCTTATCAAGTACCAAAGTACCCAGTAGCCCCTGGTGAGAAAGTCGATAACAAAGACTTTAAGATCATCGAAGAGATGATTGTTAAGTCACTTATCACTGCGCCTCAAACCGGTAGTGAGCTCGCTTTAGGTAAAACGCTTTCAGTGAGCGGCCATGCTTGGGCTGGTATGCGTGATGTGGCTAAAGTCGAAGTCAGCTACGACTACGGTACTACGTGGAAAACAGCCGCGTTAACTAAGCCTGTGAACCCAACTGCATGGCAGCAATGGAATATTGACCTTAAATTGCCACAAGCTGGCTACTTTGAGATTTGGGCTCGTGCAACTGACACCAAGGGCGACACTCAGCCTATGGTTCAACCACAGTGGAACCCAAAAGGTTACCTATTTAACGGCTGTCACCGAGTGGCAGTAAGGGTCGTATAATGACTAAGACTCTGTTTACGGCAGGCTTGCTTGCCTTAAGTAGCTTAATAGGGGTTCAGGCTGCCGATGCTGTGCCAGTGAAAAGCTACCCAGTTGATCCTGTATCAGGCCTTATCATGGCGCCGGGTTGGGAGATGGTAAACCAGCAGTGTAACGCTTGCCATACCACATTGATTATTCCTCAGAATAAGGGTAACCGCGAAGTTTGGCGCGATACCATTCAGTGGATGGTAGATACCCAAGGATTATGGGACTTATCTGATACATGGGATCCGGTACTCGACTACCTATCGACTTACTATGATGAGACCGGAATCGACATGAAGATCTTTAGACGTAAGCCATTGGAGGCCGAACAAATGCCACCACTGCCAACTTTGACTAAGGAAAATTAAGATGTTGAATCATTATTCAAAGTCATTATTCGCAGTGAGCCTATCATTGTTGGCTGCAGGAGCATCGGCGCAGGAACAAGCTGTTATAGATAGCTCATTTAAAGATACCTTAGCCGTATCTGAGCTAAAGCTTGAAGCAAGCTCATTGAACTACAAAGCTGATGCTAGCAAAGGTGAAACCTTAGCGAATCAGCGCTGTATCGCTTGCCATGGTGATGTCATGCTTAGCATGATGAAGACCTACCCTGATCTTAAAGGTCAAAAGGCTGCTTACCTATTCAAGCAGCTCGTTGAATTTAAGCGCGGCGACCGCACAGATCCCTTAATGCAAGGGCAAGCAGGCATGCTGTCTGAAACTGAAATGAAAGACATTGCTTACTACTATTCGACGCAAACGGCATCGGACTTAAGTAAGTAGCCTTAAGCGCTGTTTATAAATGGCCTTAAGCCACGACTGTTATAAACAGCCCTGAGCAGTTCTTTGAATCAGCCCTGAGCAGTTCTTTGAATCAGCTCTTAGCAGTTATTATAAACAGCTCTGAGCAGTTCTTAGAATGAAGCTTCAACGGCTCTAAATTTCAGCTTAGTAAAGCCCAGATAATCACATTATCTGGGTTTTTTATTTATCAGCTGACAAAGGTTAACCACCTTCCTGTAACGCCCGAAACACCGAAAAACAACTAGTCATCAAGGAAGTACACAGCAAAATTCTTGATGAGCTATCATTAAGGTTTATAAGTAAGTCGGCGCCAAAGCTTACAACTTGGCAACAATAAAGCCAGTTAGTATTTAGTTCGACTAAATTAACACTGTAACTAAACCAAAATTTTCCAACATAAAGGACAGTGTATGCCTAAGAAGCCACAAACACTTATCGCCCTTGCCCTGTTAGCCGTTGTATTGATTCTTTATGCTGCCAATTCGCAATTTAACCCAGAAAGCGGCACTGAAGCGGTTACCAAGCAGCCCATAGATAAGCCATTAGAAACGGTTTCGCAGTCAGAAAAAACCACCCCGCCGAGCCCTAAGCTAGCTTCAGAAAAGCCAAATGAAAAAACCAAGGCGGCCGATCTAGCAACTGCAAAGGGGTCTAGCGGAACACAAAATAGCTTTATCAAAATATCTGACGATCGCCCAACAAAGACACCTAAAGACGTGGTTATTAACTCTCTAGATGAGCTAAGCGATTTATTTGATTCACTTGATTACAATACTCAAAGCTGGAAAGACGGCAATAGAGAGGTACCAAGGCTTACCTTTGAGTCGGTAAGAAAAGGCTGGGAAGAAACCACAAATAAAATCCCTGTACAACAGAAGAAGATGGTCTTTTTCCGCTTGCTTGCGCCGCTTATTCTAGTCGCTAATGAAAATATTTTGTTAGAGCGCCGCATTATCGAGTCAGCCCCTTTGAATGATGCGCTGTTGCAGAAAATAGCCTTCAAATACAAGGTGGTCAAAAATGAAAACACACCACTCACCGAACAGCAAAGACAAACACTGCTAGAGGAGGTCGATATTATGCCGCCCTCATTAGTGTTAGCGCAGGCTGCAGAAGAAAGCGGCTGGGCCACATCACGATTTACCGTTGAAGGTAATGCATTTTTTGGCCAATGGGACTTTAGCGGTAAGGGAATGGTCCCCAAGCAGCAGCGTAAAGAACTGGGTAATTACGGTCTAGCGCGTTTCGAGACACCACTGGCCTCGGTAGAAGGTTATATGCTTAATCTCAATACCAATAACGCCTATAAAAAGCTGAGAGAACTGCGAGCAAATCTGCGAACTGAAAATAAGCCCATCACAGGCTTAGCGCTTGCAGGAACTCTTGATAAATACTCCGAGCGAGGCCAAGCTTATATCGATGGAATCCGTCAGATGATCCGCTACAACAAGTTGGATCAAGTCGATGAGGCTTACCTGAGCGATGCCGCGCCACTGCATCTTATCTCCCGTCCAGAATAAATACATCAGCCCATAAACAAAAAGGCCGCAAGCGGGTTGCTTACGGCCTTCATCATTTGCCAGTAATAAAACTTAACCTATCAAGCTTTACCCTTACGCAAATAAGGCATTAACAGCAGCATGATACCGACAAGCAAGAATGGAATACTCAGAAGCTGCCCAGCACTGAGTGTCCAAGAATCAGCGTATACAGCCTGCTTAACCTTGACTATTTCGATAATAAAACGAGCGCTAAACACCAGCACTAAGAACAGGCCGAAAATAGCACCATGCTTCTGTTTCATATCAGTTAACTTGTAGATGAACCACAGCAGCGCAAATATCAACAAGTAAGCAATCGCTTCATACAGCTGCGCCGGATGACGCGGCAACATGTCGACTCGCTCAAACACGATAGCCCAAGGCACGGTGCTCGGTAGTCCCAGAATTTCTGAGTTGACAAAATTTGCCATACGGACAAAGAAGCCAAATATCGCGGTTGCAATCGCCAAACGGTCTAACAAGAATAGGAACGGTAATTTAACCTGACGCTGATAATAATACAGTGCCAAGATAGCGCCTAAACCACCACCATGACTGGCGAGTCCGCCTTCCCAGATAGCGAATATCTTAAGTGGATGACTGAAGTAATAAGCGGGATCGTAAAAGAGACAGTGAGCTAAACGCGCACCAACAATAATACCCACAACGCAGTACATCAATAGATTGTCTAACGACTCAACCGGCAAATTCTCTTTAATGTAGATACGTTTCATCACCTGGAAGCCTGAAGCTATCGCAAGTGCAAATAAAATGCCATACCAATGTACTTTCAGCCCCATAAAGCTGATCGCAACGGGGTCAATATTCCAAATAAAATGCTCCAAACTAAGCCTTCCAAATCAGTTGTTTTAAATCAAAGATGTAATTACCCATGCGCAGTTTTACGCGTCAGCATCGCGTTTGGCAAGGGCAAAGCTAAATTTGCCGCAACAGAATGTTGCAACGGTTCGATTATCAACGAATATCTATGGCGGTTATCCGCCATAGATATTCCACTATAAAAGACTTTCTGCTATAGTGCCGCCTCAGCCACCCTACATAAATTTGGGCCAATAGCATTGCTATAACGCCCCTCAGAAATTGGAAATAAAGGCTGATGACTCAGTTTCAAGGTTCACACATTCTGTCGGTAAACCAACTTGATTTGGACGCCGTTGAAAAAGTTTTTTCTGTTGCCACCCGTATGACTCCCTATGCTTTAAGACAAAAACGCACCACAGTTTTAGATGGCGCGGTTTTAGGCAATCTATTTTTCGAACCAAGCACTCGTACCCGAGTCAGCTTTGCTAGCGCCTTTAACCTACTTGGCGGTAGAGTTAACGAAACCGTTGGTATGGCTTCGTCATCACTTTCTAAAGGTGAGTCGCTATACGATACTGCCCGCGTGTTATCGAGCTATTCTGATGTGATTGCGATGCGTCACCCAGATTCGTTTTCTGTCAGTGAGTTTGCTAAAGGTAGCCGCGTACCGGTCATTAACGGCGGTGATGGTTCAAACGAACACCCAACTCAAGCGCTACTGGACCTATTTACCATTCAAAAAGAGTTAGCAGCTGGCGGCCGTGATATTAGCGGCATGAATATCGCCATGGTCGGTGACCTTAAGTTTGGTCGTACCGTGCACTCGCTTTCTCGTCTGTTATGCATGTATAAAGATGTCAGCTTCACACTCGTATCACCAAAAGAGTTAGCAATGCCTGACTCTGTGATCAATGACATTGAAAATGCTGGCCATAAGATCACAATAACAGACCAACTTGAAGGTAATTTAGATCGCGCAGATATACTCTATCTGACGCGTATTCAAGAAGAACGCTTCCCTTCTCAAGAAGAAGCGAATAAATACCGCGGTAAGTTCCGTTTAAACCAAAGTATTTATACACAACATTGCAAATCAAACACAGTGATCATGCACCCGTTGCCACGAGACTCTCGTGAGCAAGCGAATGAATTGGATAACGATTTAAACGATCATCCAAATCTGGCTATCTTTAGACAAGCCGATAACGGTTTGTTGATCCGCATGGCACTGTTTGCACTGACGTTAGGTGTTGACTCTCAACTTGAGCAATACGAACGTCCAGTTAATTGGTATTCACGAAAAGCTGATATTTAACTCGGCGATAGACTTTTAAGGATTAAAAATGACTCGTTCCGACGAACTATTTGAACAGGCTAAAAAAACCATCCCTGGTGGCGTTAACTCGCCAGTACGTGCATTTTCAGGTGTGGGTGGATCGCCACGCTTTATCGAGAAAGCTGATGGTGCTTATATTTTTGATGCCGATGGCAAAAAATATATCGATTACGTGGGTTCTTGGGGCCCTATGATTTTAGGCCATAACCACCCAAAAATTCGTCAAGCGGTATTAGATGCTGTTGAAAACGGCCTGTCTTTTGGCGCGCCAACTGAACTTGAAATCACGATGGCCGAAAAAGTTATCGAGATGGTTCCGTCAATTGAACAAGTACGTATGGTCAGTTCAGGTACTGAAGCCACCATGAGTGCTATCCGTTTAGCTCGTGGCTTCACTAGCCGTGACAAAATCCTTAAGTTTGAAGGTTGCTACCACGGCCACGCTGACTGTTTGCTTGTTAAAGCAGGTTCCGGTGCACTAACACTAGGCCAGCCAAGCTCTCCAGGTATTCCTGAAGATTTCGCTAAGCACACCCTAACGGCAACTTATAACGATTTAGATTCAGTTAAAGCGATCTTCGAGCAATACCCAGAAGAGATCTCTTGTATCATCATCGAGCCTGTTGCAGGCAACATGAACTGTATCCCGCCAATCGACGGCTTCTTGCAGGGCCTACGTGCTATCTGTGATCAGTACGGCGCATTGATGATTATCGACGAAGTCATGACGGGTTTCCGCGTATCTAAGAGCGGTGCACAGGGTTATTACGGCGTAACACCCGATCTGACTACACTAGGCAAAGTTATCGGTGGCGGTATGCCAGTGGGCGCTTTCGGTGGTCGTAAAGATGTGATGCAGTTTATCGCACCAACGGGCCCAGTTTACCAAGCGGGTACTCTGTCTGGTAACCCAATTGCAATGTCAGCAGGTCTTGCACAGATGGAAGCGCTTTGTGAAGAAGGTGTTTACGAGCAACTGGCTGCTAAGACTGAGTACATTGCTGAAGGCTTTAAAGCTGCGGCTAACAAGCACGGCATTCCAATGGCAATCAACTACGTTGGCGGCATGTTTGGTTTCTTCTTTACTGATGAAGAAACTGTAACTAACTTCGCGCAAGTGACTAAGTGTGATACGGCACGATTTGCTGAGTTCTACCACCTAATGCTAGATGAGGGTGTTTACCTCGCACCTAGCGCTTATGAAGCCGGTTTCCTATCACTTGCTCACGGTGAAGAAGAGCTTGAAGCCACACTAGCGGCTGCGGATCGCGTTTTTGCTAAGCTAGCAAAAAGCTAATTCAAAAAACCAGCCCTGAGTGGGGCTAAGGTTTGATTAAAAGGAACACTTTATAAGTGTTCCTTTTTTATATCCGCTTTAAATAGCGGGGACCTTAAACTCAGTGCCTTGTATTGCAAGCACCACATCTCTTGGCCTTATCTCCACAATTGTCAGCTTGCCTTGAATACTGTCGCCCTCTTGCAGCTCAGCACCATCAACGTTTAACCAACGGTTATCAGCCACACTAGAGTAAACATGGGCACTAATATTAAATTCTGGCACTTGTAGCTGAAGTCCCGCCGGAAGCTGACCATATTTAGGGATGGCATCAGACTTTGCCGTAGTCGGGATAGGATCCAGCTTCTCTTCTGTCACAGGTGTCGCTACCGAGTTGTTGCGCTCAACATCTTTAAGCGCTGCTTCAAATGCTGCTAATAAATTATTCTTGTTTTCAGGCTCACTACGCTCTAACCCGACATCATTAGCGGCATTCTCGACTTGATACTTAAGTGACTCAAGCAGCTCGTCACCACGCTTATTGCTATTAGCCCCTAGAATAATCGGCTCCTCTGCATTAATTTGCATTGAGCTAGCCTCTTTAATCTGTTCTTGTCCACCTTGATCGACACTTTTTTGAGCCTTAATTAATGCTGCCATCAAATCATCAGATTGCGGATCAGAAACCGTCGTTATTTTAGCTGGGTATGCGCTTGATGATTGGCCGCCATAACTCGCTCTGGATGCGCTAACTTGAGGCGCCAACGTTTGAGCCATTGGCAAGGCCACCTTTCCAGCTAAACGAATTTCTGCGGCCGCTGACTGCTGGCCACTTGGCTGTTGTTTCATCGTCTCCGTGTCGGTGGTAACGTGTTCTACCGACTCTTGCTTGCGCGTAAGGTTAGCTTGAGCAATTTGACCATCCTCAACAAGACCTGTATCCACAGGGTAGAGTATGCGGCTTAATAGCCAGGCAGCCATGACAGTAACCAATAATGACAAGACAAATATCACCACATACTTTACGCCATTACCTGTTGCTTGCTGCGCTTTATATTGCGCCCTTGGCGTTAACACTACGTCATGTGTTATCGCTTGAGACTGCTGGGTATTTTTAGTCACCGCATCGAGTAAAATCGACATTAATACAACCTCTTGCTTTGGCCTAATCGCGGGCCAGCATCACTTAAATATAAGTTAAGCTGCACAAGAGTTTGCGAGCCTGCAATTCCATCAGCAATCAAACCATGTTGGCGTTGAAATGCTTTTAGCTTTTGCTCAAGCTCAGGATCAAAACTGTTTACCAGTCGTGGAGGCGCGTCTGTAACACGTGCTAAGCTATTTTCTAACCATTGAATTTGCGCTTGATTAGCCGATTGCCCTATCTCTTTAGGTTGATTCTTTGGTGCTTGCCATAGGATCTCAAAGGTTCCGCTAAAGTGGCGGTTAAACCAATCTCGACTGACCCACAGTTGCTGCTCATTAAGCTGTAACAACACTTGCTCCCCCTGTCTTGATACGATAGTGCCGTAAAAAGCCTGTTGGTTGTCATCCACCAAGTACACAACAGCGGGGTAATTTAAGCGAACCAAGGAGTGCCAGTTACCTTGCTGTTGAAAGCAATCAAGCCCCTGCTGCTTAGCAGACTGGCAGGCTGTGAGTCCGATATAAGGCACCTTGCCCCACAGACCTAAAATACTGGCATAAGCCGTATCAATATCACGACTTTGGGCAATGGCCGCTGCGAGTATGCGCTGACCACTGCTTAACGCATTTATCTTTGGCTCTTGTTTAGCACTGCTAGCTTGGCGTGCAGGTTCACTTTTAACCGTCTCAACGCTTGGGTTGGCAGATAATCTCTCTGGAGCTGTAAACAGGTAAAATGCAATGCCAAAAGTAGCCACTAGCGATGCCGCGATCCCCACGGGTAATAACACGCTCTTCTTCTCTGGCTCTTCGCCCAGTACCTCAGCCGAGGCTAAGCGCACCATCTTGTTATCAATAGGTACCTTAGATTGCGCATAACTTGCCATCAATGCTCGCTCACACATCAGGTTAATTAATCTAGGAATACCGTCACTGTATTTATGTAATGCTTTAATCGCACTCTTGTGAAACAGGGGTTCATGACGCCCTGCCACCTGCAGCCTGTGCTGGACATATAGCGCGACTTCTTCAAGGGTTAGCGGCAATAGATGATAACGGGCTGTAATTCGCTGAGCTAATTGACGTAGTTCTTGTCTTTTAAGTAATTGTTGTAGCTCTGGCTGACCGATAAGAATGACTTGCAGTAACTTTTTAGTATCGGTTTCTAGGTTAGTCAGCAATCTTAATTGCTCGAGCACTTCAGCCCTAAGGTGCTGTGCTTCATCGATGATCAATACCGTGTTGCGGTCTTTACTGTGATTTTCAAGTAAAAACTTACTGATTAAGTCTGTAAGCTGCTTCAGGCTCGGATTGTCACCATAGACAATACCTAGCTCATCACACAAGGTGGCCAGTAATTCAGACTCCGTTAATGACGGATTTAAAATAAATGCGGTATCGGTATTGTCTGGCAACTGCTTTAATAGGCAACGTGAAACCGTGGTTTTACCTGTACCAACCTCACCGGTTAGTAATACAAAGCCACCTGTTTCTCCTAGTCCATAGGTGAGGTGTGCCAAAGCTTCTCTATGACGATCACTCAAAAACAAATAATGAGGATTCGGTGCGATAGAAAACGGATTATCATTTAAGCCAAAGAAAGCCTTATACATGCGAGCTTTTATCCTTTTAAAACCAGTAAACCAACCGCAACTGAAGGGCTGGATTGTTTATGCACAATAAATACACTCAAAAGAGTTTGTTTAAAGAAAAGTTGCCAATCAATACCTGTCATTTTCATTAGTGAACACACGCTAGCCTTTCTGTCTAATCTCAAGCGCAAATCTAATGGCAAATCTTAGTATCATGGCTCACGTTAAAGCCAAGGGCTATGCTTGTCAAAATTTGCTGTAACTTATTCTGCTAAAGTAAGCTCAATATCAAATTGAGCTGAATATATTGTCTGTAAAAGCCTCATATTCACAATCATAATCCCTTATGACAAAATCGTTCCGTGCTACACTCGCATTTAAGTTATTAAGCGGAAAACCTTGTGAAAATTTACCTAGTTGGCGGCGCGGTCCGTGACAGATTACTCAACCTAGAAGTTAAAGACCATGACTACATGGTGGTTGGTGCGACTCCAGAACAAATGCTTGCGCTTGGCTACAATCAAGTAGGTAAAGACTTTCCGGTATTTTTACACCCTAAAACACAACAAGAGCATGCTCTTGCACGCACCGAACGAAAAACCGCAGCGGGTTACGGCGGTTTTAGCGTTGATGCTGCGCCTAACGTAACGCTAGAACAAGATCTGTTACGCCGAGATTTAACCGTCAATGCTATCGCCCAAGATGACAACGGCAAGTTATACGATCCATATAATGGCGTAGCTGACATAGAAAATCGCATTTTAAGACACGTATCAGATGCATTTGTCGAAGATCCATTACGAGTGCTGCGCGTTGCACGCTTTGCCGCTCGATTCCACCCTCTTGGGTTCACCATTGCGCCAGAAACAATCAGTTTGATGGCCAACATTAGCCAAAGCGGTGAGCTTGAGGCCTTAACGGCTGAGCGAGTCTATATTGAA
Organism: Shewanella sp. 125m-7; assembly: GCF_052977045.1. NCBI lineage: Bacteria > Pseudomonadati > Pseudomonadota > Gammaproteobacteria > Alteromonadales > Shewanellaceae > Shewanella > Shewanella sp. 125m-7. The sequence goes on along the minus strand of NZ_JBRILQ010000015.1, from coordinate 52,270 downwards.
CTCGATAAAGCATTAGCAACCGATTGCCCACAAGTATTCTTCCAAGTATTAAGACGTTGCGGCGCGCTAAAAGTGCTGTTCCCTGAGATTGACGCCCTATTTGGCGTTCCTCAACCAGAAAAGTGGCACCCTGAAATCGATACCGGCATTCATACCTTAATGGTGCTTGAGCAAGCTGCTAAGCTGAGCAAAGATAACGCTGTACGATTTGCCGCACTCGTACATGATTTAGGTAAAGCCTTAAGCCCAAAAGAGCATCTACCTAAGCATCATGGACATGGCCAAAAGGGGTTAGCTCTGATTAAAGCACTCTGTTTACGCATTCGAATACCTAATGAATATCGAGACCTTGCTCTTTTAGTTAGCGATCAGCATCAAAATATTCATAAGATCACTGAGCTTAGAGCCGATACGATAGTCAAACTATTTGATAAAGCCGACTTTTGGCGTAAGCCACAACGTCTTGAGCAGCTCCTTATTGCTTGTGAAGCTGATAGCAAAGGTCGTACGGGACTCGAATTAACTCCTTACCCTCAAGCTAATTGCCTTAGGTTATGTTTTACAGCAGCTTCAGCCGTTGAGGTCAAGTCAATCATAGCTCAAGGCCATATAGGCGCTGCTATCCGTGAACAATTGAATATCGCTAGAATTGCTGCCGTTCAGGCGTTCAAAGAGAGACAATCAATTTAATACAAAAAACTCATCAAAAGTTCATACTTTTGGTCTAGTATTAGATCAGTGTAAGATATGTATAATTTACACTTAGCTTGCAATTACAAATATTTTCGTTAAGTTATTCAGACCTTAGCGTTAAAATGCATAGCAAAATTTTTTGTCTGTGACATAATTAACCAGTTCAGTTGTAATATGCGGCTGTACTTATTTAATCCAACCTACATAAAGGGAATTCCCGATGAATAAAAAAGTACTTTTGATTGCTGGTGTAGCAATGACTGCCCTTCTAGGTGGCTGTGCAAACACTACTGCTCTTGAAGAAAGCGTTGCAAACCTAGGTAACAAAGTTGACCAGCTTTCAGCTGAAGTTAGCACTCTAAAGTCAGACCACGCTAAAATGTCTGCAGACATCAACGATGCTACTGCAGTAGGCGTTGCTGGTCTTGCTGAAGCAGAACGTGCTAACGCACGTATCGACAACATCGCTTCTTCTTACAAGAAGTAGTATGTTTAGGAATTTAGCCTAGTTTTCAGGCAGGCTAACTCCCAAGGCTTGGTTTCAGGTATTACACTTGGCCAAGCCTTAAATTTATCTGCTGCATTTTGCCCAATTAAACTTTGCTACTTTGCTACTTTGCAATCAGCCACTATCCATATACCTCGTCCCTAACGTAAAACGTCACATCGAGCTTGCGATAAAAATGCGGGCATAAAAAAGCGCCCAATATGGACGCCTTTAAAATAATAAACAAACTGATTAGCTTTGAATGTTCACCGGGATCCCTGCTTGGCTCAGCAGCGCATCATTCGCTTTGGTGTAATCAACTTCATCTTTACCAATAAACTCAACCACACCACGCTTCATCTGCCTAACCGTGCCAGTATCATCATCAGCGGTAGAGAGTGACGAGTGCACCTCAATCAACTGTCGTCCGTCAGGCTCTGTCGATGTTTTAACGGTTTCGTTAATAATTGTAACTTGCTCGCCGTATTTTACTTTATCGAACAACCATTCGATGTCATCTGGATTGAGACGAATACAGCCAGCGCTAACGCGCATACCGATACCAAAATCTTTGTTTGTCCCGTGGATAAGGTAGCTGCCGTCACCATAAGAAAGCTGAATTGCAAACTTGCCTAATGGGTTATCGGGGCCAGCAGGAACCACGCGTGGCAACTCTTCGCCACGTTCCTCTAAGTGCTCTTTTCGAATGCTTGCTGGCGGGGTCCAACTTGGATTAGGAATACGCGACTTGATCTTAGTCACCATCTCAGGGGTTTCACGACCAATACGCCCAATACCAACAGGGAACACATGCACTTCTTTACCGCTTTTTGGGAAGTAATATAAACGCAGCTCGGCTAAATTAATCACCACACCTTTATGAGGTACGTCAGGCAGTAACATTTGAGTTGGGATCAATAAACGGCTGCCTGGTGTTGGCAAAAATGGGTCAACACCAGGGTTGGACTCTATTAGCTCCAAAATACCAATATTGTATTGCTTCGAGATCGTCTGGAAGTAATCGCCCTTTTGGACGACGTGCTCTTGCAACTCCCCGATGAGGCGACCACCATCTTGAGGAATTGAATAAACATTGGCAAATGAACTCAATGGTAAAAAAGCCAAGATGAACAACAGCAAATTACGCATCATCAGTTTTTCGATTTCCGTTTAGTTGAATAAGCAAAGGTTACCCTGAGCGCAGATTATTTTCTAGTCATCACGTTAATAACAAAGTCGATTTCTAGTGTATCAAACTGAGCATGTTGGATTTGATGACGTACCTTATCATTTGCACGCCATGCGTAAGGTGTCATTTCAAGCAATGCAATGGCCTGTTCACCTGACACACTTACCGTAAGAGATAAGCGCTCACTATGCTGTAACTCAAGCTCTTTGGGTAAATTATCACTAACCGGCTTTTCAGATAAATCAGGGTAGATAAACTCACGTATTTGCCATAAATGCCTTGGGCCAGCTGCAACTTGCAACAACACGCCATCTTGCTTTAATACTCGAGTAAGCTCTTTGCCTTTTAATTGCTTGTCGACCAAAGTGATCAAGTCAAAGCTTTCATTAGCAAAAGGTAAATGTTTCAGCGTTGAAACGATATAGGTAGGGCTAGGCTCCGCTTTGGCTGCGGCGAAAATTGCATTTTCAGCCTCACAAATACCCGTTTGGGTTAATGTAAGCTCAGGCTTTATCTCTGCCAGAATGCCCTTTACCGTACGTAAGAAGTAACCATCACCACAGTCAAAATCAAGTTGAGATAACGCCTCTGCCGAGGTGACTTGAGGTAACTCAGCAATAACCTTAGCTATCGCTTGTGCTAGCGGGATATAGATCCCAGACTCAAGCACATAGCGCTTAGCGCGCATAACCGCACGAGAGTCTGCTTTCGGTTTTTTAGGTTGGCTAAACACCCAGTAACCCTGCTCATTGATGTCAAAGTGGTGCTTGTTCTCACAATGCAGTCCTTTTGACTCTTCATGCACCATAAACGGTGACTGACACACAGGGCAAAGATAAATACTATTCATAACACTCTCATCAATTCGCTTGAATACTTAAATTTTAGTAAAACAATTGCTGTTTATAGGAAGATAAAACCACATAACACCGCGCCTAATGCGAGGCGATAAATGACAAATGGGGTCATTCCCATCTTACTAATAATTTTCAAAAAGTAATGAATACAGATATATGCCGCGACAAATGACACCACGATCCCCAATCCCAGAGCCTGATAATCGATAACTTGGCCGCTATCTAGCAGATCTTTGGTTACCAAAATCGCGGCGCCTAAGCTCACAGGTACCGACATCAAGAAAGAAAAACGCGCTGCCGCTTCGCGGCTTAATCCTAACATTAATGCGGCAGTAATCGTTGCACCAGAGCGCGAAGTCCCTGGTATTAACGCCATCGCTTGTGCAATACCAATCACCAACGCTTTTTTCCAGCCAACTTGAAACTCACTAAAACCTTGGCGTTGCATTCTATCTGCCCACCATAGTAATAGACCAAAAATAATCGTGGTTGCGGCAATAACTTCCATATTACGAAGATGCGTTGAAATAAAATCTTTTGCCGTAAAACCCACAATAACGGCTGGAATCGTCGCTAAAATAATCCACCAAGAGAGCTTACTCTCTTGGGTTTGCTTACGCGTAACAAGACTGCTCGTCCAAGCGGTAAACATAGATACCAACTCTCGACGAAAGTACATCACTACCGCTAATAACGAACCGGTATTAACAGCAACATCAAACGATAAACCTTGGTCTTCCCAACCTAAAAGCTGAGCGGGCAAAATAAGGTGAGCTGAGCTCGAAATCGGTAAAAACTCAGTAAGGCCCTGAATAAGAGCCAATATAATCACCTGAAAGGTATCCATAACTATCCTAAATCAAATAAGGTTTTACTTAGTCCAGCTGAACTCAACTGGCCATAATGATTGCTGACTCTTGTCGTAGTCATCCCAAAGGGTTTGATACGACTGTTTGACAACTGGGTGGGTTAAAGAGGGGGCTATTTCTGCCAACGGCCATAAAACAAAGGCATTATAAAGGATCTCAGCCCGTGGTAACTCAATGGGCTGCGTGCTAACGGTGTCGTCATACAACAACAGATCTAAATCTAAGGTTCTAGCGGCAAACTTCTTTGCTCCCTTCACTCGGCCGTGATCCTGCTCAATCTGCTTAAAAGTGCTAACCACATCGGCTATCGACATTTCAGTCTCTGCAGCGACCACCATATTAAGAAAATTGGTCCCCTCAAAACCTACAGCTTCACTTTCAAATACTGATGACAGTTTGAGGCTATCAAAATGATAATCAAGATCGGTTAATGCAGCCTTAAGATGGCGCTCAGGCTCGATATTACTGCCAAGGCTGATAAAAATCGTCGCCATCTACGCATGTCCTCTCTCAATTTCGACACCGACAGCGGATGCCGTCGGTACAGCACCAGGCTTCATCACTTTGACTTTGACCCATGGCACATTGAATTGAGTCATCACACAGGTTGCAATCATCTCAGCGACAGTTTCAATCAGTTCAATCGGCTTTTCGGTAATCAACGCCGTTAATTTGTTGGAAACGGTTTCATAGCAAAGTGCATGTTGGTAATCATCACTCGCTGCAGCAAGGCGGTTATCCCAAGCCATATCTAAATCTATAAGTAAGCTCTGGTGGATCTGTTTTTCCCACTCATAGATCCCGATTACGGTCTCAATTCTCAGTTCTCTAATCAGTACTTTATCCATGATGTCTCCAAAACGTTAATCTATGACTCTGAGGTCAGATAAGCTAAAACGGATAAAAGAGATATAATCCGCCCCAAAGCTGAAATATTACGCTAACGCTCTTTCTAACAAGAGCAAACCAAAGTAGGATAACTCTCGCTATATAAAGAATTATTAAAAAATTGTCGCTTTTAAAGCAAGGCTGCTAATAAAGCATTTCAGACAATATTTTATGCACTCATTATGTGTTTAACTCATCGATAACGAACAAAACACACCAGCACATTTTTTATGTGGCGCGATGATACCCTAAGACGGATAAGGAAACCAATTTGACCATAACAGTACTCACAATAATAATGATCTTGGGCGCCTATTTGGCAGGCTCAGTGTCGAGTGCGGTTTTGGTGTGTAAACTTCGCGGTCTTCCAGACCCGCGCACTCAAGGCTCAGGTAATCCAGGGGCCACTAATGTACTGCGCATCGGCGGACCCAGTTCAGCCGCACTAGTGCTATTTTGCGATATGCTAAAAGGCGCCGCTCCCGCATACTTGGCCTTCAGGCTTGGAGTTGATCCTATCGCCTTGGGCTTAATTGCTATTGCCGCCTGTCTTGGACATATTTTCCCAATCTTTTTCGGTTTTAAAGGCGGCAAAGGCGTTGCGACAGCCTTTGGGGCGATGGCCCCCATCGGTCATGACTTAGCACTTTGGCTAATGGGCTCTTGGATTGTCATCCTTCTGCTCACCCGTTACTCCTCTTTCGCCGCAATTTGCACCGCCTTGCTTGCTCCAGTTTATACTTGGTGGCTCGATGACAGATTTACGATTCCGGTCGCCATGCTGTCGACACTCATCGTTATTCGTCATAAAGACAATATTAAACGCCTACTTAAAGGCGAAGAGTCTAAGGTTTCTCGAAAAAAAACATAGCGGCACTCACCAGAAAACATAAAGATTAATAAGCTAGCGGGCATAGTCCTCTTCTCGCTTAACTGATAGTGTTTTTCCACCGACTCCTTCCAAGGTTTAATTCTTCATAAATTGCTATTTAAGCAAGGCTACCTATACTTGCAGCGATTGCTTTTTATCAAACGCGCATTATAATCGCGCCGATTTTGACTGAGTAGCAAACGTTACCAAGATGCTACCCGTTCTGACACTACCTCGAATACAGCGCTCATTCTCTTTGAGCCTGCCAGTAAAGCTATCGTGTTCTCTTTTTTTGAGTACCTTTGTTATGGTTCCACAATTAAGTGAAGCTGTGATGGATACCATTGCCGATGCATTGGTTGAAACCGGCTATATCGTTCTACCCGATACACTACCGTCATCTGTATGTGAGCCGTTATTACAGAGTTCTAAAAATGCCAGTTGGGACGATTTTCGCCCTGCTGCAATTGGCCGTGGTGGCGAGCAGCAGCTCGTTGAAAGTATCCGCAGCGATCAAATTCGCTGGCTGTCAGAGCAACAGACCGCCGACAAGCGTTATCTAGACCTCATGACACAGTTACGCCTAGGCATGAACAAACGCCTGTTTATGGGACTGTTTGATTTTGAAAGTCACTATGCTATTTATGAGCCTGGTGCATTTTACCTAAAGCATTCTGACGTATTGCAAGGCACCCGAAACCGGATTTTAACCTCAGTGTTATTTCTCAATCACGACTGGAAACCTGAGCACGGCGGTGAGCTCATTGTTTACGATGAAAATGATAAGCCAATCGAGACCATTGCACCTGAATTTGGCAAATGGGTGGTGTTTTTAAGTGAACGCTTCCCTCACGAGGTGTTACGCACCGAAGTGAACCGTTACAGTATTGCCGGCTGGTTCCGCGTCAGTAACGCCAATCACGGCTTCTAGAGCATCGCACTAGCAATGGTTCACACAAGAAATAGCAAGATTTAAGACAACAAAAACGGCGCTGATTTAGCGCCGTTTTTATGTCTTTAGTTAAACCAGTATGACTAGTCGACTGGCTCTAACGTATCAAGTGGCCACCTAGGCTGACCTTTCACTTCTAAGCCTTCTACTTGCCCAGCTTTTAAACGCTGTAAACCCGCATAAGCTATCATGGCACCGTTATCGGTACAAAACTCTCCACGCGGATAATATACTTTACCACCAAGTCCTTGCATCATTTCTCTCAGTGATGAACGCAAACGAGTATTGGCACTTACCCCACCGGCAATCACAAGATTTTTATAACCGGTTTGTGTTAGTGCTCGCTTACATTTGATTGCTAACGTATCGACCACCGCCTCTTCAAAGGCACAAGCAATATTGGCGCGCGTTTGCTCATCTTTCGGCTCAGCAGCAATAGTATTTGCCGCGAAAGTTTTAAGGCCGGAAAAACTCATATTAAGCCCAGGCTTGTCGGTCATCGGCCGAGGGAATCGATAGCTATTAGCAACACCTTTAGCGGCAAGTTTTGACAGTCTTGGGCCGCCAGGATAATCCAATCCCATTAACTTAGCGGTTTTATCAAATGCCTCACCGGCAGCGTCATCGACTGACTCGCCAAGTACTTCGTAGCGACCAATTCCTTCAACACCAACCAGCAACGAATGACCGCCAGAAACTAATAGTGCAAGAAACGGGAATTCAGGTACGTCATCTTCAAGCATTGGAGCTAATAAATGACCTTCCATATGATGGACGCCAATCGCAGGCTTATCCCAAGAAAAAGCCAAAGCACGACCAACACAAGCACCCACTAATAACGCACCAATAAGACCAGGGCCCTTGGTGTAGGCAATACCATCAATATCTTCGATGGTCATATCCGCATCAGCTAACGCTTGACGTATTAAAGGTACAATTTTGCGAACATGGTCGCGAGACGCCAACTCAGGTACGACTCCACCATAATCAGCATGCAATTTAACCTGACTGTAAAGCGCATGCGATAGCAGGCCCTTTTCATCATCGTAAACGGCAATACCTGTTTCATCACAGGATGTTTCTATACCTAAAACCCGCATTATTTCTCGTCTTCGGTTAACATAATTAGCGCCAATTCTACCTTCTGTGCTTTAATTACTCCATAGTGCCGTCGCGGTTTGCAGATAATATCGTCTATTACGCCTCATTCTGATCGCTATAAGGGGTTTACAAGAGGGGGTAAGTCGGTATAGAATTCCGCACCATTTTTAAATAATCTGAGTCAAGTAATTGTCTCAATACAACCTACACCTAAGGGGTGATGGCGTATGCCAATTATTAAAGTACGTGAAAACGAACCATTCGACGTAGCTCTACGTCGTTTCAAGCGCTCTTGTGAAAAAGCTGGTATCTTAGCTGACGTTCGCGCTCGTGAATTCTACGAGAAGCCAACAACTTGCCGCAAGCGTGCTAAAGCAGCTGCGATCAAGCGTCTAGCTAAGAAGCTTTCTCGCGAAAACGCACGTCGCGTACGTTTATACTAATCTCATTATGAGCCTAGTTGATCAGCTAAAAGACCAAATGAAAGAAGCCATGCGCGCGAAAGAAAAGCTGCGTTTGGGGACGATTCGTATGGCACTAGCCGCCGTTAAGCAGATTGAAGTGGATACCCGCGAAACTCTGACTAACGACCAAGCTATAGCGGTCTTAACCAAAATGGTAAAACAGCGTCGTGATTCTATTGCTCAATATGAAGCAGCAGGCCGTGACGAACTAGCGCAAAAAGAAGCAGAAGAAATTCTAATTTTAGAAAAATTTCTGCCTCAACCTCTTTCAGAAGAGGAAATTATTGCGTTAGTTGATGCTAGCATCTCTGAGATGGGCGCATCCACCATGGCGGATATGGGTAAAGTAATGGGAGCATTAAAACCTAAAGTAATGGGTAGAGCTGACATGGCGGCAATTGGCGCTATGATCCGTGCAAAACTCAAGTAACTTTAGTTTTTTTGCATGAATGAGCCGTGCTTCTGCGCGGCTTGTTTGTTTTCGAAATTCCCAAATTTGATTTCACGTAACTTTTGATCTCACGTAATAAGGCGGCATTTTACAACTCTAATGGCGATACCTCGTGATTTTATTAATGAGCTAGTAGCTCGCACTGATATTGTCGATCTAATCGACCCTAAAGTGCCCCTAAAGAAGGCGGGTAAAAACCACTCTGCCTGTTGTCCTTTTCATAGCGAAAAATCTCCCTCTTTTACTGTCAGCAGAGACAAACAGTTTTATCATTGTTTTGGCTGCGGAGCACACGGCAACGTCATCGATTTTGTCATGGAATATGACCGACTAGACTTTGTTGATGCCATTGAAGAACTCGCCGGACAACTGGGACTCGAAGTCCCACGGGAACAAGGCACTGGAAAACCACGCGATCAGGAATTAAGTCGCGATTTATATCAGTTGATGGAAGAAGCTAGCTTATTCTTTCAAAGCCAGCTAAGACAGCATACAGACAAACAAAAAGTCCTTGATTATCTTGAACATCGAGGTCTTTCAAAAGAAGTGATTGAACACTTCAATATCGGTTTTGCACCCGATGGATGGGATGGTTTGCTAAGCCGTTACCGCCAAAATAAAGATTCACAAGACAAGCTCCTTACCGCCGGTATGGTCATCGAGAATGACAGTGGCAAACGCTACGATAGATTCCGTGACCGTTTGATGTTCCCAATCCGGGATCGACGCGGACGAGTTATCGGCTTTGGCGGCCGAGTATTAGGAGACGGTACACCGAAGTACTTGAATTCTCCAGAAACGCCCATATTTCATAAAGGCCATGAGCTTTATGGTTTATACGAATTAAAACAACGTCACCGCGAACCGCAAAGAGTCTTAATTGTTGAAGGCTATATGGACGTTGTGGCGTTGGCTCAGTTTGATGTTGATTATGCAGTCGCCTCTTTAGGCACATCGACCACGGCTGAACAGTTTCAATTATTACTGCGTAGTGCAAAAGAAGTCATCTGCTGTTATGACGGTGACAAAGCGGGCAAAGAAGCTGCCTGGCGCGCCCTAGAAACCGCACTACCACTGTTAAAGCCTGGAAATCAGGTTCGATTTATGTTTCTACCTGAAGGGGAAGACCCCGACACCATGGTAAGGAAAATTGGCAAACAACAATTTGAAGCCAATATTGAACAAGCTATGGCACTGCCTGAGTTTTTGTTTGATAACTTAACAAAAACTTACGGTAACGAAGATAAGAGTGTATTGGCTAAGAATGCCATTAAACTGATAGAAAAAGTACAGGACACCGTTTTACAGAGCCTGTTACTCGAAGATTTAGCACATAAGCTAAGAATGAACGGTGCAGATGAACTTAAGCGAAAATTTAATTTTTCGACTAAGACGGCCGCAACGCCGAATCAGCACAAAGCGTTAAAAGGACGTGGTACACCTCTGCGATTAGCCATCGCATTGCTAGTACAACACCCGCGTTTAGGTGAAAAACTACCTGAGCTACCAGCGCTACAACATATACAGATGGCTGGCATTGATTTGCTGACCCTTGTATTAGATTTAACTCGCGGCAAAGTAATGAGCAGCGCACAACTACTTGAACAGTTTAGGGGCGATAACCAATTCAGCACCCTAAAAAAACTGACCCAATGGGATCATCAAGTGGCGGATGAAAACTTGCTCCGAGAGTTAAAAGGAACACTCGTGTGGCTAAATAACCAGTATATTGAACAACGTTATCAAGAACTGAGTTTAAAACAAAATCACACGAAAGAAGAACGGTTGCAGCTTAAAAAGCTCATCGCAGTAATCCAAAAGCAAGCTTAAAGACAATTTCTGTCTCAAAAGTAAACACTTGGACTAGCAGAGCGAAGCACCGAAGGCTATAATTGACGACTTGTATGGCTGTTTTTTGCCCGTCGTTTTAACAGTTTCCCAACTTGGATGATATCTATGGATCATACTCCGCAGTCGCAACTTAAATTGTTGCTCGCCAAAGGTAAAGAGCAAGGTTACTTAACCTATGCAGAAGTGAACGATCACTTACCTGCAGACATGGTCGATTCTGACCAGATTGAAGATATTATCCAGATGATCAATGACATGGGTATTCGAGTCTATGAACAGGCTCCGGATGCTGATGATATCATGATGTCTGAAGACAGCACCGATGATGATGCTGCAGAAGAAGCAGCTGCTGCACTTGCAACAGTTGAAGCTGAATTAGGTCGTACAACTGACCCTGTGCGTATGTACATGCGTGAAATGGGTACTGTTGAACTTCTAACACGTGAAGGCGAGATTGTTATCGCTAAGCGTATCGAAGAAGGCATCAACACGGTTCAAGCATCTGTTGCGGAATACCCGCAAGCGATTGCGATGATCCTAGAGCAGTTCGATCGTTATGAAGCTGAAGAGGTTAGACTTTCTGACATTATCTCTGGATTTATAGATCCAAATGCAGAAGATGTTGCGCCAACAGCGACTCACGTAGGTTCAGAATTATCTGATAATGAATTAGATGATGAAGATGATGATGACGATGATGACGATGATGACGAAGAAGAGGAAGGCCCGAAAGGTCCAGATCCTGAAGAAGCTAAAGAGAAATTTACAACGCTTCGTCTAGCTCATGAAAATGCATTAAGAATTATTGCAGATAAAGGCCGTGGTCACCCAGAGTCGACTGTAGCACTATTTGAAATTGGCGAGATCTTCAAAGAGTTCCGTTTGATGCCTAAGCAGTTTGACCGCTTAGTTAAAAACATGCGCTCTATGATGGACAAAGTCCGCGTTCAAGAACGTTTGATCATGAAGCTTTGTGTTGATCAAGCCAAAATGCCGAAGAAAAACTTCGTCAAAGTTTACACTAGCAATGAAAGCAGTATTGAATGGTTCAACGACGAACTCGCATCAGGCAAGCCATATGTAGAAGGTCTACAAGTGGTTGCGTTTGATGTACAGCGTTGTCGTGCCAAGCTTGACGCTATTGAAAAAGAAACCGGTCTTGCAATCGGTGCGATTAAAGATATCAACCGTCGTATGTCAATCGGTGAAGCGAAAGCTCGTCGTGCTAAGAAAGAGATGGTTGAAGCGAACTTACGTCTAGTAATTTCTATCGCGAAAAAGTATACCAACCGTGGTCTACAGTTCTTGGATCTTATCCAAGAAGGTAACATCGGTCTGATGAAAGCGGTAGATAAGTTTGAATACCGTCGTGGTTATAAGTTCTCGACTTATGCAACATGGTGGATCCGTCAGGCGATCACTCGCTCTATTGCTGACCAAGCAAGAACGATCCGTATCCCTGTGCATATGATTGAGACTATCAACAAGCTTAACCGTATCTCTCGCCAAATGTTGCAAGAGATGGGTCGCGAACCTTCTCCTGAAGAGTTGGCAGAGCGCATGATGATGCCTGAAGATAAAATCCGTAAGGTACTAAAGATTGCTAAAGAGCCAATCTCAATGGAAACCCCTATTGGTGACGATGAAGATTCGCACTTAGGTGATTTCATCGAGGATACCACTCTTGAGCTACCATTGGACTCTGCAACAGGCGAAAGCTTGAGAAATGCAACTCACGAAGTGCTAGCAGGTCTAACGGCCCGTGAAGCTAAAGTACTGCGTATGCGTTTCGGTATCGACATGAATACTGACCACACTCTAGAAGAAGTGGGTAAGCAGTTTGACGTAACACGTGAACGTATTCGTCAGATTGAAGCTAAAGCGCTACGTAAGTTGCGTCACCCTTCTCGCTCAGAGATTTTAAAGTCGTTCCTAGACGAGTAATCGTCAAACACTTTAACTCAAATAGAAAAGCTGCCTAAGGGCAGCTTTTTTTTTGCTAAAAAAGAGTGATACCCAACCGCAGGTCCATCACTAAAAAGCTATCATTTGAGTATCAGCGTAAAAGTTGAGAGCCCTATACAATACTGCGACAGCTTGCTATCACGTTGAATTTTGCTAAAAAGTTAACCTTCATCATAAGCACAATGATTAAAACTCACCAATATTGATTAACAGATAAGCAGTCGTGCGTGTATAAGCGTATTTCGAGCAAATTCTCTGGTGACAAGCGCTTACAAACCTCGTATACTTCTCAGCGCTTTCGATAGTGACGACTATCTTAAGTCGGCCCCTTAGCTCAGTTGGTTAGAGCATACGACTCATAATCGTCAGGTCCCCAGTTCGAGTCTGGGAGGGGCCACCAATTTATGATGAGCCGCTTGAAGAAATTTAAGCGGCTTTTTCATGTCTGAGGTATTATCGCCATCAATTCATACTGTTAAAGCTACGTATAACCGCAATTCAAACAGAAAAACTAGCTAATACAAGGCGTATTTTAAATACCTAAAAACTCAATTTTGTCTAGTTTTTAGGTTTTGAACTTAGAAGCCATCGCACACCTATCGGCTTGGCCTCATTTATAAAGCACTTTTATTGCCAGTGATTAACATCACTACAGCAAGCATTTTTTATCCGTTCTGCACTCTCTATCGGCCATCATCCGCCCAATCATTATTGCTAATTAATATTAATATCAGCATCTTTGTGATCATACATATCTGGTGTGGTATGCAGATTTCCAGCATAACCCGCTTTCTCTAACTCCTTGCGCACCGCTTTAACTTGCTCTGCGGTTACCGGCTCTTTTCTATCACCTAAATAATGGCGAACAAAAGTGATTAGCTCCGCTAGCTGGGTATCAGTAAGTATGTTTTGGAAGCTAGTCATCGGCATAAAGTTACGGCCCTCTTCCAAATATGTCGGTGATAAGCCACGAATAGTCACGGCTATGGTATTAAAGGGGTCGCTATGCATGATAATGCCGTTATTTAATAGCGTTGGTGCTATGGGCTCTCGGCCTTTACCGTCCTCACCGTGACAGGCACCACAGGTCTCAGCATATAGACTATAGGAGTTTAACTGCTTATCCTTGTATACCTCCGGCGTAAAGCCACTTGGGTTGAGTGGCTTGGTGTCATTAGGGATAGTGTTATGCTCATCACCCACCAGCAAATAGCGAGCAATAGTTTCAATATCATCACGAGTCATTAAGCTGGTACTATTTTTTACCACATCAGCCATTCCCGCGAACGCTGAGCCTTTTGATGAATGGCCAGTGTGCAAAAAATCGGTTAGCGAATCGATATCCCACTTATCTTGGTAAAGTTCTTTAGCGCTAATATCTGGTGCATTCCAGCCATCAATCAAGTTACCTTGAAATATTCGTTCAGGGATCAACGCTTGGGCAACATTACGGGGAGTATGGCATTCACTACAATGGCCCAAACCCATTACCCAGTATTTGCCACGCTGCCACTGCGCTAACTCCTGTTTATTGAGGTCGACATTTTTTGGCGGTTCATAAGACAGCGGTTTAGTATCCATAAAGACTAAGTTCCAAGCCAGCAAACCTGTGCGAATATTAGAGGGGAATATCATCTCGTTCTTATCATCTTGCCTTGATACCGCGGTGATGGACTGCAGGTAACTCCATAAGTCTTGGGTATCTTGTTCTTTTAAATATTGATAAGAGGTGTAAGGCATTGCGGGATACAAGTAGCCATGTTTGCCTTTACCATCAAACAAAGCCGCCTTAAAGTTCGCATAATCATCACTACCAATACCAAAGATTACGTGAGGGGTGATATTAGTTGAATAAATCGTTCCAAATGGCGTCTTAAACGGCAGTCCACCAGCAAAACGCTCTCCGCCCTCAGAGCTGTGGCATGCTACACAGTCACCAGCGTTAATGAGGTACTCTCCACGTTTAACGGACGCGGGGTCGAGCGCTGCAAGCTTGGCATCATAATCAAGGCGCTGCTCAGTGATATAGGCACCAATAGCTAATATTTCGTCCTCAGTAAGCTGCCCTTCAAATGCTGGCATCACGTTGTTAAGGCCATACTCGATAGTGAATATAATCTCTTCAATACTACCGCCATGTAACCAAATAGCATCGTTTAACAAGGGGGCACCAATTTGAATATTTGCCACAGTGCCATCACCATGACAACTTGAGCAATTTTCGGCAAAAATATCTTTGCCTAAATCAATTTTAATTTGCGGTGCGTCCAGGTTGCGACGCAGCGGTTGCAGTGATGCTATGTAATAGGCCATCTTGGTAATTTGGTCTTCAGACAAAATACCTTTCCATCCGGGCATGGCTCCATTTCGGCCTTTTTTAATAGAATGTAAAATGTCACTTTGAGAGCCGCCATAGAGCCATTCATTATCAATAAGGTTTGGAAAGCTCTTTTGCCCCTGTGCATTAGTAATATGGCAAGCGGCGCAGTGGTTTTCAAACAATGATTTACCACTAATAGTCACCGTTTTATTACTCGCAAGGGCCAATAAACTTTTATCCGTTAACGGCACCATTTCGATTTCTAAGTCTGTGGTTGGCGAACTAAGCGCATCATCACTTTGCTTCCACCCCATCGCCCCTTGCCAATTACCTAGGCCTGGGTACAAAACTAAAAAAACAGCTGCAATAGCAAAGGCTGCTAAATAAGCGATAAAAAGTATACGGGGGGGCGGCGCATCGTTTTCGTCAATGCCATCGAATGTATCAATCGTTTTATCTTTGTCAGCACTCTTATTGTTGCGCCAGTACTTAAAGATCACGAATCCCATGATGCCAAGAAATAACAATGTTAACCCAACGGCCCAAATGTTCCAGAAAGCAGTCATGTTATCGCTCCTGATCGCTGGCAGTATCTTGTCCTAGGCTTTGCAAATACTGAATTAAAGCCTCCCCTTTAGTCACACCTCTCACCGCTATACGAGCGCCTTCTATCTCATTGTCAGTGTAAGGCACACCTAGAGTTTGCAAGGTGCGCATCTTGCCTTCAATCGCATCTCCACTCAGTACTTGTTCAAATAACCAGGGATAAGCAGGCATGATGGATGTAGGAACGACTCTTCGAGGGTTAATAAGGTGAAGTCGTTGCCATTGCGCTGAATACTTGCGCCCAATATTGGTGAGATCCGGTCCCGTGCGCTTTGATCCCCAAAGACTTGGAAATTCATAAATGTCATCGGCTTCCTTATTGGCTCTACCATCTCGTTTCACTTCAGGCGCTATATCACGCACCATCTGGGTATGGCACACATGACAACCTTCGCTAATGTACACATCTCGCCCTGCTGATTGCACGGCCGTTAAGGGTTTAGCTAATGACTCAGCCCGCAGCTCATCTGTACGCGCTAAGCTAGGGACAATAAGTACGAGTATAGAAAAACTCGCCACCAAGGTTGTCGCTAAAATGAGGATGACCACAGATTGAGTAAAGTCCTTACTGAACATGTTCATGACCCTCCACCTTTGTCGACACCGTTTTATATAGATTCAACGCCATCAGTAATAAGCCAAGTACAAAGCAGGCACCACCAATAAATCGCATGAGCAACCAAGGTGCTTTAAAGTCCATAGCCTCTACAAAGCTATAGGCTAATGAGCCATTTTCTAGCTGGGCTAGCCACATATAACCTTCACCAATACCTGCCACCCATAAGGCGATGGCATACAAAGCAACCCCAAGGTGAGCAAGCCAGAAGTGCCACTTAACCAATCGACTGGACCACAGTTCACGCTTATTCCATAGCTTTGGTATAAAGTAATAGAACACCGCAATCGCTGACATGGCGACCCAGCCAAGGGCACCTGAATGAACGTGACCAATCACCCACTCGGTATTGTGGGCCAACATGTTAAACCAACGTATGGCTAAAAGTGGGCCTTCGAATGTCGCCAAGCAGTAATAGAAAATCGCTGACATAAAGAACCACATTATGTAATCCTTTTTTAGCTTTGCCTTGTTTTGCAATAACGTCATGGCGCTATTAAATGCCCCTGCCCATGACGGTAAGAACAAAATGAGCGACATGACTATGCCAATATTTTGCACCCAAACCGGTACAGATGAATAGATAAGGTGATGGGTGCCAGCCCAGGTATAAAAACCGACTAAGCCCCAAAAGTGAATAATGGAAAGGCGATACGAATAGATAGGTCGCTCTGCAACCTTTGGAATAAAGTAGTAATTCATTCCGATGATGCCAGCAGTTAATAAAAAGCCGACTGCGTTATGTCCCCACCACCACTGAACTATCGCGTCCTGCGCTCCGGCGTAAACGGGATAAGACTTCATAAAGGATGCAGGCAACGCCAAGTTATTAATGATAAAAATCAGAGCGATGACAATAATGAAAGCGCCATAAAACCAGTTGGAAACAAAGATATGCTTTACATTTCGTATCGCTATTGTGCCAAAAAACAACACGGCATAGAGTACCCATACCAGTACGATAAGTAGATCGATAGGCCACTCTAGTTCGGCGTATTCTTTAGTGGTGGTGTAGCCAAGAGGCAGAGTGATAACGGCTAATAATAGGACTAATTGCCAGCCCCAAAATACCATCCAAGAAAGACTTCGATTGAATAATTTGGTCTGACCGGTTCTTTGCACTATGTAGAGTGAGGTTCCCATCAAAACATTAACGACAAAACCGAAAATAACGCCCTGAGTGTGCACTGGACGTAACCGACCAAATTGAAAATATTCAGAGTCAAAGTTAAGTGCAGGCCAGTAAAGCTGAGCGGCTAAGACCAAACCAATGAACATGCCAAAAATTGACCACGTAACAGAGGCCACAATAAAGTAACGGACAACTTTTACATCATAGTTTGCATCATAAAGCTCAGTGCTAGCTTGCATTGCCTACTCCTTTCCCTTTTGTGTACCCAACACGGAGTAATAATATGAAATATCCTTTTTATCCTGTTCGGTGAGAGTATCTGCTTGCTGCTGCATCAAAATAGCCAAACCACTGGTTCGCTGTTTTGTTTGATAATCATTCAATGCTGAAATTAGATACTGCATTTTTTGACCACGTAAATTGGGATACAGATCGATAGTTGAGATCCCATCCTCACCATGGCAAGTCATACATACTCGGGATTTCTCTTTACCAATAATAAAATTTGGGTCATAGTCCGCAGATGCGGTTACAGTCCAAAATACGAGTATTAGTAGGAGGGGTAGTCGGTTCATAAGCAGTCCCTTATCTTCTATAGCACCTTATTGAAACTAGTCGGTCTTGCTTGATTTTCCACCAAATCCATAAATATTATTGCAAAGCCATTACGGACTTTGTTGCCAAAAAGTTCACTCGCTAATCATAAATGCACAATGCCATTAAACCTGTAACCCATATTTAAAAGCGTTTACCTAGCGCTAACCCACATCGAGTTGCAAGCATAAAGTACAAGATTAACAATAGTTAAGGCTTATATTTTTGTGAACTGAATCAAAACCACCGGCTAATTTCTGTGGGATATTTATGCGAACGTATCAGCTTGTATCAACTGTTTTTTAGAGGTCTTTATGGATTTTATAAGACATGTGCCTGCACTATTTTCAATGTTCGTAGGCATCGCAATCGTTGAGTTTGCAGTAGTGGCTTTTGGGTTAGTGGTCAATCGAGTTCAAAACATCTTAAGCAGAGGCTGACAAATAGAGGCTGAGCAAAAATAAAGCCTTGTTACATAGGCAAGGGCTTACATAGGGGGGTACAAATATGAGGGATTACATAGGCTGAGTATTTGCTCACTAGCGTACAGCGCCTATATTTAAAGTAGCAAGGATTTAGCGTGACGTAATAAGCGGTGTAATCCATGCTTTTAACGCTATCACTTTATAATTTATACCTGTATTAAACCTGTATTAAACAGGAGAATGTTATGCGAACAAAACAGATCCTTTGCCCAACCGACTTTTCAGAAACAGCATCTCATGCAATAGGCTATGCCATCGAAATGGCCAACTTTTATCAAGTTGGACTCTGTCTTTTGCACGTTGTCGATAAACCTTTTGGCGATAAATATACTCGTGTGTTAGCGGTATCACCTGATGAATTAATCGAGAGAATGGAAAAAGAGGCTGCCGAGAAGATGAAGCAATATATCGCGACACTCGATGATAGTCTCACGATCAATAGCTCGATTTGCCACGGCCACCCCGTTCAGCAGATTTTAGCAAGTGCTAAAAACATGAATGCCGGCATGATTGTTATGGCGAGCCACGGCCGAACAGGACTAGATCACTTTCTCAATGCCAATACCGCTGAAGAGATCGCCTGCAAAGCCCATTGTCCGGTGTTGATTGTAAAATAATAGTCATATCAATGCGTAGGCTGTTTTGGTACTAAGCCACATAAATCCCGTGCCGTATTAAAACCGTATAAAGTGAAATATAAAAAATCCGAGTTCAGAAACTGGAACCAGAAACTGAAACTCGGATTTTTAGTCGCTATATTGACTGATTGTAACTTAAGCCACTTTTAATACCGCTTTAAAACAAGCTCGTATGATCTCTAGCCCTTTATCGACTTGCTCATCTGGCGCGGTAAGCGGCACCAAGATCCGCAGTACGTTACCGTAGGTGCCGCAAGACAATAGGATAAGTCCTCTATCGCGTGCCTCTTTAAGCATTTGTGCGCAGTACTCTGGTGCTGGCATACCGTCTTGCATAAGCTCAATCGCTATCATGGCGCCAAGGCCGCGCACATCAACGATTTGCTCATGATCCATCGCCATAGCTTGCAGCGACTCCTTAAGCTTAGCTCCAAGCGCATTAGCACCTTGTAGCAGCTTTTCCTCTTCAAACACCTCAATTACCGCAAGCGCGGCAGCACAAGCTAGCGGACTACCGCCATAGGTTCCGCCTAGGCCACCAGCACCAATGGCGTCCATCACTGCTGCTCGCCCTGTTATACCTGACAGCGGAAAGCCCCCTGCGATAGACTTAGCAAAAGTGGTAATGTCCGCACTAACACCCATCTGCTCCATCGCAAAAAAGGTGCCAGTTCGCCCAGCGCCCGTTTGAACCTCATCGGCGATAAGCATGATGCCATGCTTGTCACATAGTTGACGTAAACGCTGCATAAACTCAACTGACGTATGGTAGAAGCCGCCCTCACCTTGTACCGGTTCGATGATGATGGCAGCGATATCATCAGGCTCGGCATCATTTTTAAAGATACGCTCTATTGACTCAATAGCGTCATCATCACTCACACCATGCAGCGCACAAGGAAACTCGGCTCTAAACACGTTGGCGGCCATCAAGCCCATACCTTTACTGTAAGGCGCGACTTTACCGGTTAAGGCCAATGCCGCCATAGTGCGGCCATGGTAGCCCGAGGTAAAGGCGATAACACCGCTGCGCTTGGTGTAAGCCCTAGCCACTTTGACGGCATTCTCAACCGCCTCTGAGCCACTGGTAAATAGCGCTGTTTTCTTAGCAAAATCCCCAGGCACAAGCTGATTAAGCTTCTCGCACACCTGAATGTAATTCTCATAGCCAAGCACCATAAAACAGGTGTGAGAAAACAGCTCAAGTTGCTCTGCCACTGCGGCTTTAACTTTAGCGTGCAGGTGGCCGGTATTTAGCACCGCAATACCACCCGCAAAATCAATAAATTCACGCCCTTCCACATCCCACACGGTGGCGTTATCCGCTCGCTGAGTATAGATAGGATGAATTTGGCCAACACCATTAGCAACCGCGGCTTGGCGGCGCACCATCAGTGACTCATTGGTTGTCATAATAATTTCCTTTTATAGCTGTCCTGCTAAATAGCACATTTAGGCAGGTAGCAAACAAACCGACATTAAATAAGTAAGCACTAAACTGACATGCAGATGTACTTCATTTCCAAATACTCTTCGATGCCAAACTTAGACCCTTCGCGGCCAAGTCCCGATGCTTTTATGCCTCCAAATGGCGCCACTTCTGTCGAGATAAGCCCGGTGTTAACACCGACCATGCCGTACTCAAGGGCTTCAGATACTTTCCACACCAGTGAGATATCACGACCATAAAAATAAGCCGCTAAGCCAAACTCAGTATCATTGGCTTGCTTGATAACATCATCAACATCAGAGAACTTAAACAGCGGTGCTAGCGGGCCAAAAGTTTCCTCTTTGGCGACTAACATGGTTTTATCGACATTCGTGACAATCGTTGGCTCAAAGAAATTGCCACCAATACTTGCCAACTTACCACCAGCCATAAGCCTAGCGCCTTTAGAGAGTGCATCATCGAGATGACGTTGAACTTTAGCGACGGCATCACTGTTAATCAGTGGCCCAGTGGTAACGCCTGCATCGGTACCGACGCCCACTTTTAAGTTGGCCACTGCTGCTGCGAGTTTTTCTGCAAACAGGTCATACACACCGTCTTGTACATAAATACGATTAGCACAGACACAAGTTTGGCCTGCGTTGCGATACTTGGCTATCATCGCCCCTTCTACTGCGGCGTCAATATCGGCATCGTTAAATACGATAAAGGGCGCATTACCACCAAGCTCAAGAGACATCTTCTTAAGTGTCGGCGCACATTGCTGCATCAGCTTAATCCCCACTGGCGTAGACCCCGTGAAAGACAGTTTTCGCACGATAGGATTAGCACAAAGCTCGTTACCAATGGCAATCGCATCGCCTGTAACCACACTAAACACACCTGCTGGAATGCCCGCACGTTCGGCAAGTTCTGCAAGCGCCAATGCCGTAAAAGGCGTTTGCGGCGCAGGTTTAACGACCATGGTGCAGCCCGCCGCTAATGCTGGTGCAGCTTTACGGGTGATCATCGCTGCAGGGAAGTTCCACGGCGTTATCGCTGCGGTAACGCCAACGCTTTGCTTTATCACCAGTAAGCGCTTATCACCTTGGTGCCCAGGAATGGTATCGCCGTAAACCCGCTTAGCTTCTTCGCTAAACCATTCGATAAAGGATGCGGCATAAGCGACCTCACCTTTGGCTTCGGCCAATGGCTTACCTTGCTCGGTAGTCATCATTAGCGCTAGGTCATCTTGATGCTCAAGTAACAATTCAAACCAGCGATTTAATTTAGCGCCACGTTCTTTTGCGGTTAATGCACGCCAAGCTGGAAGTGCTTTTTCAGCTGCCGCTATCGCCGCTTGGGTTTCACTGGTGCCCATCACAGGTACACAGCCAATAACCCGCTCTGTCGCCGGATCGGCAATCTCAATAGTTTCACCGCTATCGGCATCACGCCACTCGCCATTTATATAACATTGCTGGCGTAGCAAACTCATATCATTTAACTGCACGCGTTACTCCTTAATTTACTTAACCGCTTATTACCTAAGAGGTTTGACTCTTTTAAGTTAGATAGGTTTACGCTAAATAGATTTAAACACCTAGCTTGTCACGCATGGTGTAATACCAAGCACCAATCGCGCTAAACGGCACCTTAAATGCGTGCCCACCCGGGAACGGATAATGAGGCAAGCCCGCAAAAGCATCGAAGCGAGTCGCTTGTCCATTAATCGCTTCGGCTAAGATCTTACCCGCTAAGTGTGTATAGGTTACACCGTGACCACTACAACCTTGTGAATAGTAGATATTACTGCCGATACGACCCACTTGAGGTAAACGCGACAGGGTCAGCAGGAAATTACCCGTCCAAGTATAATCAATCTTCACATCTTTAAGTTGTGGGAAGGTCTTGAGCATCTTAGGCCCAATAATCGATTTAATGTCGGCGGGATCGCGCGCACCATAAACCACACCGCCACCATAGATTAAGCGGTTATCACCCGATAGGCGGAAGTAATCGAGTAGATAGTTGCAATCTTCGACACAGTAATTTTGCGGCAATAAACTTTTAGCTAGCTCATCGTTCAAAGGCTCAGTGGTGATCACCTGCGTACCGCAAGGCATAGATTTTGCCTGTAGCTTAGGCATTAAACCGCCTAAGTAAGCATTACCCGCCACCACCACAAACTTAGATTTCACGCTACCATGACTGGTATGTACAACAGGGTTTTCGCCCTCGACAACCTTAATCACCGCCGAGTCTTCAAAGATCTTGCCGCCTAACGACTCCACCGCTTGTGCCTCTCCTAAAGCGAGGTTTAGAGGATGAATGTGACCGCCACTCTTGTCGAGTAGCCCACCAACATAGGCCTCAGTGTTGACCACTTTTCGAATATCATTTTTATCGAGTAGCTCAAGGTGGTTCATATGACCGTGCTTCTCCCACAAGGCTTTTTGCGCTTGCAGGTGGCCCATCTGCTTATCATTTAGCGCGGCAAACACGCCGCCATCTTGCAGGTCACACTGAATGTTATATTTTTTGATCCGCTCTTTAATGATGCGCGCACCTTCAAATGCCATCTCGCCAAATAACTTCCCCGTCTCTTTGCCAACGGTTTTTTCGATAGAGTCGATATCACGACTAAAACTGTTAACTATCTGACCGCCATTTCGGCCCGATGCGCCCCAACCAATGCGAGCCGCTTCCAATACCGTAACCTTGTAGCCCATCTCCAGTAGATGTAATGCTGTCGACAATCCAGTGTAACCCGCGCCGATGATACACACATCGGTTTCAATGTTGTCTTGCAGCATTGGGCGTTCGGTTTTATCGTTGGCTGATGCCGCGTAGTATGAATCGGTGTGGGGGGTATGGTTCATGGTTTCCGCCTGTCTTTCATCGGTTATTATTGACATAACTTCTGTCCTTTTATGTTCTTTATGTTCTTTATGTTCTTTATTCTTTGCGCTAAAGCTTCAACTTTTAGATCTCGAAAGCAAGCATTTGACGGCTCACTCTCGCTTATAAATAGCTTGTTTATAAATAGAAGCTTGAAAACTGAGTGATGCGAACCCGTTAGCCCGTTCACATCACTCAAGTTGTGATGACGCTAAGTTAAACTAAGCTGAGCTTGAACGCTGCTTGGCGTCGGCTCGTCGAGCGAAATACCAAGAGACAAATGCAATTAATGACACGATAAGAATAATCAAGGTCGCGAGCGCATTAATCTTAGGCGATACCCCCATACGAACAGAGGAGAACACCACCATCGGCAAGGTAGTTGCACCCGGGCCTGAGGCAAAGCTCGCAATCACTAAGTCATCTAGCGACAAACTAAACGATAATAACCAGCCTGCGACTAATGCAGGTGATATCATAGGTACCGTAATCGCGAAGAAGGTTTTAAATGGCGTCGCACCAAGATCCTGCGCGGCTTCTTCTATCGAACGGTCAATCTCACGTAAACGCGATGACACCACCACAGCCACATAAGCGGCGCAGAAAGTCGAGTGAGCGATCCAAACGGTCAACATGCCGCGCTCAGCTGGCCAACCGAAGGTGTCAGCCATCTGCACAAATAGCAGTAGCAAAGACAAACCAGTGATCACCTCTGGCATTACCAGCGGCGCGGTGATCATGTTCGATAGCGTTAATTTCCCCCAACCTCGGGCAAAGCGTGTCATCACAAAGGCCGCCATGGTGCCTATAATTACCGCCATGGTTGAGGCGTAAAATGCCACCTGTAAACTGGTCCAAACCGCATCTAAGATCTGCTGATCTCGAAGTAGCTCGCCGTACCACTTGGTCGAAAAGCCGCCCCAAACCGTCACCAGCTTTGATTCATTGAATGAATAAATCACCAAGATAAACATTGGTGCGTACAAGAAAAACATCCCAGCCCAAAGCATAATGGTAGAAAAACTTAACTTCTTCATGCGCCTTTCTCCATCTCTTTAGCTTGATAACGGTGGAATAGAGTAATCGGAATAATCAATAGTCCGAGCATGACAATCGCAAGCGCTGATGCCACTGGCCAATCGCGATTATTGAAGAACTCCTGCCATAACACCTTACCTATCATTAACGAGTCTGGGCCGCCCAGTAGTTCTGGAATAACAAACTCACCCACAACAGGAATAAACACCAACATAGAGCCGGCAATCACCCCACCTTTTGACAAAGGCAAAGTCACCTTCCAGAAAGTATTGAGGCTGCGAGAGCCAAGGTCGGCGGCGGCCTCAAGTAAGCTGACATCAAGTTGAGATAACGTCGCGTACAGCGGCAAAATCATAAACGGCAAGTAACTATAAATAATGCCGATATAAACCGCAGTATTGGTATTCAAAATCTGCAAAGGCTCAGAAATAAGCCCTGTCCACATCAACAAGTTGTTAATCACACCGTTGTTACTCAAAATCCCCATCCAAGCGTAAACACGAATAAGAAATGAGGTCCAAGACGGTAGCATTACCAGCAGTATTAACATGGTTTGATTGCGTTTAGGTGCTCGAGCAATGGCGTAGGCCATTGGGTAGCCTATCAGCAAACAACCTATGGTTGAGATGGTCGCCATTTTAAGCGAGCCTAGGTAGGCGTGGTAATACAGAGAGTCATCTAGAATAAGCAGGTAGTTGCCTAAATTCAGCATGATCTGCAGAGACTCTTCAGCATACTGGAACAAAGGTTCGTAGGGCGGTATCGAGATAATCGGTGTAGAAAAACTTATCTTAAGTACGATGGCAAAAGGTAGTGCGAAGAACATCAGTAGCCAAAAGTATGGGACACCTATGGTCCAACATTGGCCTTTGGGTAATCTAAATTTTAACGGCTTTTTCATGATCGATTCCTTATGCTCTAAGGACCACTCCGCTGGTGGCCTCCCAGCTAATGAAAACCGCTTCTTCCCATGTAGGAGGGTCGGAGCGACGATCTCGGTTAGTCATGATTGTTTGAATAAGCTGTTTGTTAGGTAGACGGATGTAGTACACAGAGATGCCCCCCAAGTAAGCGATATCTTCAACTACACCACTAGACCAGTTATGCTCACCTTGAGGTTGTTCTCGGGTGATACGCGTCTTCTCTGGGCGCACCGCAACCCAAACCGTTTTATCTTCAACACTGGTCGAAACGCCGTGAGCAATAAAAATCTGCTGCGATAAACCTGGGCTTTCAATCATAATATGGTCAGCCCTATCTTCAACAATTTCTCCCTCAAACAGGTTCACGCTGCCAATAAACTCAGCCACCATACGGCTATTTGGGCTTTCATAAATATCGGTTGGCGACCCCGTTTGTGCAATCCAACCTTCATTCATGATTGAAATACGCCCAGCCATGGTCATGGCCTCTTCTTGATCATGGGTTACCATCACACAGGTTACGCCCACAGCCTCAAGAATATCCACCACCTCAAGCTGCATCTGAGTACGCAACTTTTTATCTAGCGCTCCCATAGGCTCGTCAAGAAGCAGTAACTTAGGACGTTTTGCTAACGATCGCGCTAAAGCTACACGTTGACGCTGACCACCGGATAACTGATTAGGTTTACGTCTGGCGTAAGATTCCATGTGCACCAGCTTTAACATCTCTTGTACACGGGCTTCAATTTCAGCCTTGGGTAACTTGTCTTGTTTAAGACCAAAGGCGATATTTTGCGCCACGGTCATATGAGGGAATAGTGCATAAGACTGGAACATCATATTGATAGGACGCTCATGGGGCGGCATATCGGTAATGTCTTCACCATCGAGAAAAATGCGCCCTTCTGATGGTTTTTCAAATCCTGCCAAAATACGCAGTAACGTGGATTTACCCGAACCTGAACCGCCGAGTAATGCAAATATCTCCCCTTTTTTGATATTGAGCGTGACATCATCTACTGCACGCACTTCATCAAATAGCTTACTCACCCTG
The DNA here is from genome assembly GCF_052977045.1 of Shewanella sp. 125m-7. Lineage (NCBI taxonomy): Bacteria > Pseudomonadati > Pseudomonadota > Gammaproteobacteria > Alteromonadales > Shewanellaceae > Shewanella > Shewanella sp. 125m-7. The sequence continues at coordinate 25,896 of NZ_JBRILQ010000015.1, read as the reverse complement.
TCTATCTGAAGTAGCACTTCGCCCTGCGTCTTTGTAATGGTGTTATTGGTGACGTCTAAGGTACTAGCCATATTACTTCTCCAACAAAGGGCTTTTGCTCAAAGCCCTTTCTTTATCAATTTATCTGTTAGCTCTAGATCAAAAAGGGCAAGGCGATGCCTTGCCCTGCTTTGATTAATAGCCCGATTTCACTTTGGTCCATACACGAGTCAATGAGCGTTGTGACTTCATTGGACGAACATCACCGACATACAAACGATCTAGCACTTCTTTTGTTGGATAAATTGAAGTGTTAGTACGGACTTCTTCATCAACGAGAGGTAACGCAGGTACGTTCGGGTTGGCGTATGCCACGTAGTTACTGATTGGTGCAATCACCTCTGGACGAAGTAGATAATTGATAAAGGTATGCGCATTTTTAACGTTTGCCGCATCCGCTGGGATAGCTAACATATCAAACCAAAGGTTTGAGCCTTCCTGAGGAATTGAATATTCGATAACATTGCCATTTTCCGCTTCTTCAGCACGTGCCGCCGCTTGGAAGATGTCGCCTGAATAACCAAACGCAACACAGATATCGCCATTTGCTAAGTCAGTAATATAACGTGAAGAGTGGAAATAAGTGATGTAAGGGCGTACTTTCGCCAAGACTTCACCAGCCTTCTTAAAGTCATCTGCTTTAGTGCTGTTTGGGTCGAGCCCTAAATAAATCAGTGCCATTGGGATCATCTCATCTGCACTATCGAGTAGAGACAGACCGCACTGAGAAACCTTCTCGGCGTACTTAGGGTTAAAGATAAGCTCTAGCGAGTCAACTGGTGCATCTTCACCCAGTACCGCTTTAACTTTATCGACATTGTAACCAATACCATTGGTGCCCCAAAGGTATGGCACTGAATACTGATTACCCGGATCGGCAGATTCAAGCTGAGTCATCAGCTCTGGGCTTAGATTCTTATGATTTGGTAATTGATTCGAATCTAACTTTTGAAATGCACCCGCTTTAATTTGCTTAGCCAAGAAACTGTTTGAAGGAACAACAATATCGTAGCCAGAGCGGCCAGAAAGCAGCTTAGCCTCTACCACTTCATTACTATCAAACACATCGTAAATGACACGAATCCCGGTCTCTTTATGAAAGTTTTCTAACGTATCTTCAGCAATATAATCAGACCAGTTATAAACGCGAACCACTTCTTCTGCATATACGGTAGTCGATGCCAGTACACTTGCAGTGACGAGGGCAAGAGTTGTCACCTTTTTAAAAAGTTTCATGCTTTCTCCTATTTAGCGTAGCAGCAGATAATGCAACTCTGCTGTCCATTCATTGTGTTGCCGTATTGTCGGCTTTCTTATTGTTCACCAATGCTACACCTGAAAAACCGCATCGGCAGTGTGGTACTGCTTTACAGCTTTCATATAGATAACACTCTTTAAAATGCTATCTATATGAGTAACTTCCTTTAAATTATTCCATCACTTTAGGGCAGAGAAACATCCCCAAACATCACTCTGCCACAATGCGTTATACCGTCAGCAATAAGAATTTTCGCTCCCATGAGCTAATCACTTGACGATAATTTTCTAAGTCCGCTTGCTTGACGGCGATATAGCCATTAGTAAAGGTGTCACCCAAATACTCACGACATGCAGAGCTTTCAGCCATGACAGCCAAAGACTCCTCTAGCGTTAACGGCAGCGCGATACCGCTACGGGTTTCATTGGCTCGACCTTGCACTGGAGTTGATGGCTTAACGTCTTCAACCATTCCCATGTAACCACATAAAAGGCTGGCGGCAATCGACAGATAGCTGTTGGCATCGGCGCCAGCTATACGGTTTTCAATGCGTAGGTTTTGTGGTGAAGACTCAGGAATACGTAGGCCACAAGTACGGTTTTCTTCGCCCCACTCAAGGTTTACAGGTGCAGATGCACCCGGTAAGAAACGGCGAAATGAGTTAACGTTTGGCGCTAATAGCGGCAATAGCTCAGGGATGAACTTCTGCAAGCCACCTATGAAGCTGTAAAACAGCGGGCTTTTAGTGCCATCTTCATTGGAAAAGATATTCTTGCCTGACTTGGTATCTACAATGCTCTGATGCAGGTGCATCGCGCTGCCAGGCTCATTGGTGATTGGTTTTGCCATAAACGTGGCGCAGACGTTGTGCTTTAGGGCAGCTTCGCGCAGGGTACGCTTAAACACAAAGACTTGGTCCGCTAAAGACAGTGCGTCACCATGGGAGAAGTTAATCTCCATCTGCGCGGTGCCTTCTTCGTGGATCAAGGTATCAATATCTAGACCTTGTTCCTCACACCAGTCATACATATCTTCAAATAACGGGTCATACTCATTTGCCGCATCGATAGAAAAAGACTGACGACCAGACTCTTGGCGACCAGAACGACCAATAGGTGGAATAAGCGGTTGATCCGGATCTTCATTGATACGCGTTAAATAGAACTCCATCTCTGGTGCTACGACAGGCTTCCAGCCTTTATCCTCGTACAATTTAAGTACTTTTTTAAGTAAGTTTCGTGGAGACAATTCGATAGGATTGCCCATCTTATCGTAGGTATCGTGGATCACCTGAGCAGTGGCTTCAATGGTCCAAGGTAACTTAAATACCGCGTTTTCATCGGGTACACAGACAAAGTCGATATCCGCTTCATCAAGCAGGGCATCATAGGACTCATCATCCACATAATCACCGGTAACGGTTTGCAGTAATACACTCTCAGGTAAGCGCATGCCTTTCTCGTCAATAAACTTACCTACCGGCGCAATCTTGCCACGGGCAATACCTGTCATATCACAGACGACACATTCAACTTCGGTAATTTTGTGTTCTTTTAAATAACTGACTAACTTTTTCATATTTATTTCACTCTGCTTGCTGCACGGCGCTGGCATGCTTGATTAAAAGCTTCAAAAATGGCGGTATAAAAAGGACTATTAAGTACTTTCCATTCCGGATGCCACTGCACGCCTAGTGCAAAATTCTTTGCATTGTTGACAGAAAATGCTTCTATCAACCCATCGTTTGCATATGCTTCTGGCCGCAACCCAACACCTAGGCGATCTACACCTTGGGTATGGACAGAGTTCACCTCTGCAGAGCTGCGGCCCCATGCATCGTGAAGCAGTCCCCCAGGTTCTATTTGAACCTCGTGGGAAATACCATATTGCACGTCTACCGACTGCGTTTTGTCTTCTCTATGTTCAATAAACCCGTCCAGCTCATGCAGCTTTTGGTGTAAACTGCCGCCGTAAACAACGTTCATTTCTTGAAATCCGCGGCAAATGGCAAGTACAGGTACGCCTGCGTCAATGGCCGCCTTTAACAGCGGTAAGGTTGTCGCATCGCGCTTGGGATCATGGTGAGTCCCTTCATCACTTGCGGGACCTTGAAAATGGTGAGGTTCTATATTTGATGGGGAGCCCGTAAAAAGTATTCCATCTAAACGAGCAAGAATGGTTTCTGCTGGGCAATGCCCTAGCGCAGGAATCACTAATGGCCAAGCTTGTGTCGCATCTGCTATCGATAATAAATACTTCTCACCCACTATATTAAAGGGGTGCAAGCCTAACTGCTGATTACATGCCGTCACACCGACAACTGCGAGCCCTACTTCCGACATAAAACACCTTCAATCCTTCATCTTCGTAATTTTTAGAATTATTTTGAATAGTTGTTATCTTGATTTACGAAATATCGAATAATGAACAGTTATTGTGCGCATGTTCATTTTTTCACACACTACACGGAATCAATAAGGGAGGCAATAGGCTAAGTTGGAGTAATGTTAAAAAATGTAGATTATTTTAACAACCCCTTTATTATCACAGAGTTATGTAAGCGGCGTTTTATTTTCATTTGTATCTAGATGCATAAAGATAGCGTTTTTATGCGTAAAAAGCATAACTAACACGTTTGATAAAGCTCACATTCACACATAACGAATGCTTTATATTATTTACATGGGAGCATAAAAACAGCATTAGCTTGCCTAAGCTAGCCAGTAATGTCAGATAAGCGAAAAATAGCAGGATAATGATGTAGATAGCGAGTGAGTGAGTTAGCTAGCGACCGTCAAGAGTCATGCTCTCTCCGGTAAGCTAGCGTTACAGCAAAGACAGTGGAAATGATCTAAAAATTAGCGGGAGTTGTCGCACTGATAATTCGACATGACTCTTCAAATGGATTACGGAAACGATGGGGCAATTCGCTGTTAAAATAATAACTATCACCCTCTTTTAGCTCAAACACTTCTTCACCCACAGTCAACTCTAATCGCCCTTCTATCACCATTGCAGCTTCTTGGCCTTCATGTTTAAGCATCTCAATACCTGTGTCTGAACCTGGCGGATAGGTTTCACTCATCACTGACATGGCGCGATTTGGAAAGTCTCGACCGATTAATTTAAAGTCCAACATACCATCACCGATATCTAATAGCTCATCACTGCGGTACACCACTTTTTGCTCGGCGGCTGACGTATCTTCGATAGAAAAAAACTCCACTAAAGACAAAGGTAAGCCAGAAAGCACCTTTTTCAACGAACTGACCGAAGGGCTAACGCTATTTTTCTCAATCATGGAGATGGTGCTGTTAGTCACACCTGCGCGTTTTGCAAGTTCGCGTTGAGACAAGCCCTTCTCTTTTCTAACCCTTTTAAGGTTTTCTCCAATATCCAAAATCTTTCCCCTAATTGAAGTAATCGTTCTTTGTCTCCAACAACGTGTAGAGCAATACAACGTATTCTCGGCAGGACTAGAACCCGCTTTTAGTAAACAACAAAGTGAATGCCGCCGAGTGAGTTTGTATTCTACAGGAAAGCATGTTAAAAATAACGAACATCTGTAAATAATTTATTCACATAACATAGAATATATCGTCACAAGTCCAATTTACAATAAAAACATACATTTGGAGAAAAGATGTCAACTAAAAATCCGGTGCATAGCGATCAATATCCCGCATCCTATTACTTCGCAACCGCTAAAGAACTGCATAAATCGCCTCGATTAGAAGAGGTATTAGATGTCGATGTCTGTGTAGTTGGCGGCGGATTTAGTGGCATTAATACTGCGATAGAATTAGCGCAAAAAGGCTTTAGTGTCGTGCTATTAGAGGCCAAACGTATAGGCTGGGGGGCATCGGGTCGTAATGGCGGCGAGCTTATCCGCGGCATTGGCCATGACGTTAGTCAATTTAAACATATTATTGGTAGCGAAGGCGTAAAAGCCATAGAACAGATGGGCTTTGAAGCGGTCGATATCGTTAGGCAACGTGTAGCTGAGCACAATATTGATTGTAACTTACAGATGGGCTACTGCGACTTAGCTATTCGTCCTCGCCATATGAGGGAACTTGAAGAGGATTTTGAACATTTAAACAATATAGGTTACGGCCATAACATGTCCTTACTCGACAAATCTCGCATCGGTGAGGTGATTGGATCGGACTTTTATCAAGGCGCGCTGGTCGATATGGCCAGTGGCCATCTACACCCACTAAACTTGGCATTAGGTGAAGCAAAAGTTGCCCGTAGCTTAGGCGTAAAAATGTATGAATACAGCGCCGCACAAAAGATCATTAAGGGCGATAAGCCCAAAGTGATTACCGAGCATGGCGAAGTTAATTGCCAGTACCTAGTGTTGGCTGGCAACGCCTATTTAGGCCTAGATCTAGAGGAAAACATTGGCAGCAAAGTGTTACCCGCGGGTACCTATATCTTAGCCACTGAGCCGCTAACGCAGGAGCAATGTGATGCTATTATTCCGCAAAACATGGCCTTTGCCGACTTAAGAGTCGACTTGGATTACTACCATTTATCTGAAGATAACCGACTGCTATTTGGCGGCCTATGTACCTACTCTGGCAAAGATCCCAAAGATATTGAAGCCGCACTTAGGCCGAATCTTGAAAAAGTATTTCCACAGCTCAAAGGCGTTCGAATCGACTATGAATGGGGCGGCATGATGGGCATAGGCGCCAACCGTTTACCACAAATTGGTCGTTTGCCTGATGCCAAAAATATCTTCTATGCTCAGGCTTATGCAGGCCATGGCGTTAACACCACTCATATGGCGGCAAAGTTAATTGCCGAGGCGATTACCGCCCAAGCCGAACGTTTCGATATCTTCGACAAAGTCCCCCATATGACCTTTCCTGGCGGGCCGCACCTACGCTCGCCAATGTTAGCTATGGGCATGCTTTATCATAGATTTAAGGATATCTTCTAGGCTGAAAACTCAACCAGCGGTAAGCTGCTAGTTAGCTTAAAAGCACAAAGCGGACATCATGTCCGCTTTTACTCGGCTATATTGCCAACAACGCCTCTTGTAGCTGGCGATATGATTGCAACTCTAACATCTGCTCACTTAAGCCTAGCTCCTTAGCTAATCCTATCAATTCACGTCTATAGCGGCTCAATGCAAATTCATCATCAGTCATAATGGCAATTTCGGCAAAGTCGCCAATCCCCGCTAAGTGATCCACTGTGATATGAAACTTGCCGACGAAGTAGATACTGCGTTGCTTCTTCATCTCTAGACACACTTCATAGCCCATATTTTTCAGCATGCTCTTAGCACTGTGAGCATCTGTAATATTGGTCGCTTCACAGCGATCGGCTTGCGGCCCTTTTACTATCCAAAGCTTGATACCCGATGGCTCACACTCTCGTATGCAGACACTTTTATTCTGGGATAAAAGCCACTGTTCTTTAGTATCGAAATAACAATCTGACTCGATGTTATCTTCAAACATGACTTCATGCTCTATCGAACTCAATACCTCTAAGAATGCGGCCTTGCACGCCAAGCGGTACTTTAGCTCGACTTCAAACTGACCTTTAAAATGCTCGTGACTCATGGGTTGCGGCTCTCGTATCATCTACTTACAGAAATAATATCTGTTTTCTTTTCAGCAATTAGCGATAGAGTTAAAACTTTCAGCATTATTGAAGATAATGGATAACTAAAGACAGCGCTATACCTTTAATATTATTACCAATATTCAGCTTTATCTAGGGCTGCCACACAACGAGTGTTACCGCTAATAGCCTGTAGTTGTTCGCCCTTTAGAGATTGAGCTATCCAGCCTTCAGGATAAGTCAGAGGCTGAGGCGCCTTAACCAAGTCTTCGCTAACAAGTTGAAAGCCCACTTTTGAGTAGTAGTTTGGATCGCCATAGGTAAACGCAAGTTCTACACCAGCCTCCACTAAGGTTTCTAAGCCAAATCTAATCAGTTTTTGACCCACGCCCTGACGTTGAAAGTCTGGATGAACTGCTACTGGTGATAAAATAAAAGCATTGATCTCATTTTCAAAGGTTAACCTTGAAAACAGTATGCTACCAACTAATTTATCCTCTTCTTTTGCAACAAAGATAAACAGGTCATCACTAGCTGTGGTGCTCATTAGCTCTGTGGTTAACTCACCAATGACCTTACCTTCATCAGCGCCTTCGGAGGCGCTAAAGGTTTCATTGAAAAGATGCGAGATCTCTTTGGCGTTATCTGTGTTGCACTGTAAAAACTTCATCTCTATTTTCCTAATAATCTTATAATCGGGAGTTATTAAATCTTCTGTAAAATCAACATTTGATAGTCAAACTCATCCTGCCGCTTAGCCGCTATTTCGATCTCTTTGTTAATGTCTACCAGCGCCTTTGAGTTCGGCATTAAAGGCGCTAACTCATCAATACGGGTTTGAAGCGGCTGATAATATTCACTCCAAGCTTGCTCACTGAGTGCAAAGCTATCAATCAACTCATAGCCAGCCTGTTTAGCCTGCTCAATACGCTGGTTTGCAGTGACCATATCTGGGTATTCTTGTTGCCAAAATGCTCTCAATTCATCGCTGGGAGTATCTGTACTCCAAACTAGATCGCTGATGACTAAATACCCCTGGGGCTTGAGCAATGGTTTCCAATTTTTAAAAGCTTGCTCTACCCCCATGATATAAGCACTACCTTCGCTCCAGATAACGTTAAACTCGGCTTTTGTAAAAGGCATTTCAGTCATGCTTGTACACACGGTTTTCACACGTTGAGCGAGCCCTTGACTCAAGCTCTGCTTTAAACTGCTCAGGCTAGACTCATCATTATCTAGCGCAGTGATGACAAATTCAGAATGCTGAGCCAACACCCGAGTAGCTACACCTTTGCCACAGCCAACCTCTAACAGTTCCCCCGAGTTAAGCGAAACAGCCTTTAGTGCTGTTAATGAGTCAGTTTCTGCACCTGGGCCGAATCTTGTTAACCCGTCAAAAATCAGCTCAAAATCTGCCATATACTGCTCATGTTCATTCATATCTTTTGATAACCATTTCAATCTCAAAGCCTGTTTTTCATCGAAGCCCTGCTTCATCAACCACTCTAGATGTGCATCAGGAGCCTGCATTTCTGTCGCTTGATGCCACTCTCGCATCGACCTCATGCCGAGCATCGCACCAAGTAACTCTCTGGCCTGCTGTTTCTGAGCGATCTCATCATCCAACACCTTTAGGCGTTGAAGTAGTAGCTCCCTGTCGATGCGGCTTTCTAAGCAGCTTAGACACTCTTTTAGGGTCAGTCCTCCCGCCTGTAGCTGCTGCAATAGCTTTAAACGCTGGATATCCTGCTCAGAGTAGCTTCGGTAGCCATTGGCTTGGCGCTTCGCCGAAATTAACCCCAGCTTTTCGTAATACAGTAGGGTCGAGCGGCTTAAACCAACTTTGAGTGCTAGCTCAGAAATTCGGTACATGGGCTTTCCTCTATTTGATGAGTGCACCATAAACTATGAAGCCTTAGACAGGTCAAGACAAACGTGTCTGACATTATCTATTAAGACTGATTTTCAAGGGGTGTAAATCAGGTTGGCACAAAAGAGAATTTGGTCATAACAATCTGTCTTAGCACGCATTAATTAACAGCCTAAGACCCAAATCACACTGCTGTCCTAGACTGGTATTTTTACTAGTGCTAAGCCATAGATACAACTTCTATCCTTACACCACAAAAATAACAGTAAGGAAATGATGAATGAAACTCACCCGCTTAGCGAGCTTAATAGCCTTAAGCTTAGCAATCACAGCTTGTGGTAGCGACGACAACTCCAATCCAACGCCTCCCGTGACGCCTGAGCCACCACCGATTGTCAAACCTGACAGTGTCTTTGGTGGTCCATTAGCCGATGAGCAAAAGGTTAATAAAGTCATTCAAATATCAATTGTTAAAGGCTTTAGCCCAATAGATGGTTCGAGTGACACCCGCGCTAAGCCGATTCAAATCGAAGGTGTGGTGAAATCTAAGTTGGAAGAGGAAGCCGCAGCCCTTGGGCTAAAGGTTGATTACCTACTGCCACCAACAGCAATTAATATGTCTGGCGTTAATATCGACACTATGCGTCCTGATCTGTTCCAACCAGGCCGCGGCTCAGTCATGGATCTACTAGTTTGGGCTGGCGAGAAATATGGCATAGATATCAAGATTGATAAAAATGAAGCCCTAAATACCCACTTTATTACCGCTATTGAAGGGATTAAAGGCCTTCCAGAAGCTGTTGACCAAGAAAGTCTCGGTCAGACAGAAGGGCAAGGTTGGAAATACTTAGTCGCTCCAAGCGTATGGGAAGATAAGGACGCCGGAGATTTTGACACTAAGGGTTTGTATTACAAAGAGGAAGAGATTTACTTCCGCATGGATCATCACCCTCTAAAGAACGAGATGAGTATCGTACTCATGCCAGCAGAGCCTGGTGAAATGGAGATCCGTAAGAAGAAGTACCAGAAAGAGATGGATCGCATGGCGCAAAATGGCGGCAAAGTGATCATCCCAGAAATGGTCATCGACTTTAAACCAGCACAATACTCTGCCACTGGTGAGGTACTGGTTCCAAATCAACGCGTCGTATTTAAGAACGTTGAAGTAAAGGCCCATAACCTACGTACCGACATCTACCAACCTGGCGTGATCACCGAGCTCGACGCATGGTTATCACTTGATGAGCAACGCGAAGACTTAACCATCGACTATAGTTACTGGCCTCGTCTAAGTACCAACGCTAACGTACAGGGCTATGTTGCGACAGCGATCACCTTTAACGGCCGCGATGATCTTGGAAACGTCGTTAACGAGCGATACACTAACAACGGCTCTTGTGGCTTTGTGCACACCACGGGAGAGTGGGAAAACTACATGGATTCGGGTCGCCAGAATGGCCTGTATCAATGGGTGATGTGTGGCTCTCGAACCGATATGGGTGAAGAGTATCGCGAAGCCTGTTATGGTAATATTCCAGGTGTTCTCGGTTATCGCGCCCATAACTATGGCCCTGGTGAGAAGTTTGAAAACCATAATCCTGCTGGCCGCGGTTACATAAAATTCGGCCTGCCATTCGGTGGTAACGATCCGCACTTAACTGGCGATGCGATGATCATTTACAGCCCTGAGTATATCAACTATGTGGGCGCCGCATTTGGTAATGGTTATGGCGATCAACAAGCTACTTCGGGTTGTGATACAGATGCGCCAGAGATTGATGCAAGCTTAATCAAAGATATCAGCCAAGCTAGAGCGCCACTAACCGAGACGCACTTTGGCTGGAAGATCCCAGATTGTAGTACTTGCCACGATCCGAGTAATAGCCATGTGGTGGAAAAAATGGCTCCTTGGGAATGCGCAGAGTGCCATGGTAACAACGGTGCCCCTGATAGCCATGGTGAGTTACTGACCTGCGGCTTCTGTCATGCTCAAACGCTAGAGAGTCATGGCGATGCCTACACCACCAAGAATGATTACTTTGGACTAGAGACTCAGTTTAAAGAGCCTGAAAGCTGTTTAACTTGTCACGTCGAAAAGCATTAACTCGCGCTAAATATTGTTGAGTGATTACCGGGCTGCTCGCGCGATAATCACTGTAAGCTCAGGGATGAGCTTACTCATAAGGCAAATAAGCGATGTAGATTAACTAAGAGAGTGGCTAGGCTCTCTCTTTTATTAAGGATGTGTCAAATAATGCCAGCTAAACCGAGTCAATTGGTAAATCACTTCATTATTGAAGACTTTAAAAAGCAACTCTCTCACTTTGGCTTTACTCGCTTCTACTATTGTATCCTGCCATGTGAAAGTGACTCAGAATCCCAAGAAACTCGCGAGCTGCTAACTTTCTCTAAAGCCGTCAATATTAATAAAATGCGCTTTGCGGTAGCTTCTGACTCCGAGGTCCTTCAGTACCGAGAAGAGTTTCTTTGCCGATTTTCAAAAAAAGATAAAGGCTTTGCCTGCTGCGCCCCCTCAATTCGTAAATCTCATAACCCTTATTTGTGGCCGAGTAATAGCGTCCCACAACGCCAACAAGCCAACTTTGAGCAGCTACTCAACCGCTATCAAATTGCTAGTCGACTGACATTTTATCTGCCACTGAAAAACCAGAAGAGCTGGCTTGGTATGTATAACCTATTTTCCCCACTCTCATATGAAGAGATCAGTTCGCGTCTAACTCGCGATGGTGAGAACTTTGAGCAGTTGTTAGTTGAGTTTGCGGACACCTTTAACTCCTTGGCACTGAAATCTATCAACCCTTTGATTAATTTCAGAGTACTATCACCAACCTGTATTCAAATATTAGACTTAGTCGCACAGGGTTACTCTAGTGAAGAGATAGCGAAACAAATATTTATGAGCGAGCGAGGAGTTAACTATCATCTTGACCGTGCGCGCACCACTTTAGATGCCAAGAATCGTACAAACTTAGTGAGTAAAGCCTATCAATACGGCGTGCTTAACACCGTTATCTAACGCCTAAAATAAACAGCCACCTAGATGAGCAGGACTCAAGCTGGTGGCTGTTAGTGTAGATTGCGCTAAGTTTATTCTAACACCAACCAAGTAGCCTTAATTTCGGTGTACTTATCAAATGCATGTAGCGACTTATCTCGGCCGTTACCCGACTGCTTATAACCACCAAATGGCGCTGTCATATCACCGCCATCATAGTGGTTTATCCACACCATGCCACTGCGAAGTGCTTTCGCGGTTTTGTGCGCCTTATTAATGTCTGATGTCCACACACCTGCAGCGAGCCCATAAATGGTGTCGTTAGCGATCTCAATCGCCTGCTGCATGCCATCGAAAGTGATCACTGATAACACAGGTCCAAAAATCTCCTCTTTAGCTATGGTCATCTTATTATCAACATCCGAGAAGATAGTCGGCTCAATATACACGCCGCCAGTGTCTTGCATCACCTGAGAGCCGCCATGATTTAAGGTCGCGCCTTCATCGATTCCCGACTGAATATAGCCCAGCACATTATCTAGCTGCTGCTTATCGACAACGGCACCTGAAGTGGTAGTAGGATCGAGCGGATGCCCCGGCGTCCAGCCCTTAAGCTCCTCGGCTATCAAGGCGATAAGCTCATCTTTTACGCCTGACTCCACCAGCAAGCGCGAGCCCGCGGTGCAGACTTCACCTTGGTTAAAGGCAATTGCACAGGCCGCGGCCTCGGCGGCCTTTTTCAGATCTGGCGCATCATTAAAGATAATATTCGGGCTCTTACCACCCGCCTCTAACCAGACGCGCTTCATGTTTGACTCACCCGCGTAGATCATCAACTGCTTAGCAATCTTAGTCGAGCCGGTAAATACTAAGGTATCCACATCCATATGCAGTGCCAGCGCTTTACCTACGGTATGACCAAAACCGGGCAGCACATTTAACACGCCTTTTGGAAGTCCGGCTTCAACAGCAAGTTGCGCCATGCGAATAGCGGTAAGGGGAGACTTTTCTGAGGGTTTTAATACCACGCTGTTACCTGTCGCTAAAGCTGGACCGAGCTTCCAGCACGCCATTAGCATCGGGAAGTTCCACGGTACTATCGCCGCGACAACACCCACAGTTTCTCGAGTGATCATGCCTATCTCATTGTGCGCAGTTGGGGCTATCTCATCGTAAATTTTATCAATTGCCTCGCCAGACCAACGGATAGCTCTAGCTGCGCCAGCTACATCAACCGCCTTAGCGTATTGGATAGGTTTACCCATATCTAAGGTTTCAAGTAGCGCGAGTTCATCGGCATTTTGCTCTAGCAATTCGGCAAAACGTATCATCACTTGCTTGCGTTTAACGGGCGCCTGATTTGCCCACATACCTGCCTCAAAAGTTTCTCTGGCATTGTTAACTGCAATATTGGCATCGGCCTCATCGCAACTTGCAACTTTAGCCAAGACCTTGCCATCAATCGGACTGATACAGTCAAAAGTTTGCTTAGACTGCGCATCAAGGTACTCGCCCGCAATAAAGGCTGAACCGTTTATCGACATAGAATCTGCTAACGCTTGCCACTGACTACGACTTTCTGGTGTGCTCATGAAGACCTCTTAACACTGAATATAATAATTAGAATGAGGGTTAATGTGGTTAACACGCCATCTATAGGCAAATTACCACAAAAAGGTGTGGCTAAAGATTACGCTTATTAGCATCATAATTTCAATATATTTTACAAAAACTTCATTTTTGCTACAAATAAATGCACAAAAAGCTTTCATGTTCATTATTTCTGACATAGCATAGCAAATATCGACCGCTTGCCCAAAAAAGCAACAGATAACAAAAACAATAATGAAACTGAATCAAGGTAGATGATATGGCAGATCCACAGATGCACAATCAACGCGATACGCAGTCATTAGAACATTACTGGATGCCTTTCACGGCAAATAGGCAGTTTAAGTCGAGTCCAAAAATGCTCGCCCATGCCGAAGGTATGTATTATAAAGACGTTGCAGGTCGCCCCATATTAGACGGTACAGCAGGTTTGTGGTGCTGTAACGCCGGACACGGCCGTAAAGAAATTTCAGAAGCGGTCAGTAAACAAATTCATCAGATGGACTATGCGCCATCATTTCAGATGGGCCACCCTTTAGCTTTTGAACTAGCAGAGCGCTTAGCGCAAATTAGCCCTAAAGGATTAAATAAAGCCTTCTTTACTAACTCTGGTTCTGAGTCGGTAGACAGTGCCTTAAAAATTGCCCTCACTTACCACCGCGCTAATGGCCAAGCCACTAGAACCCGCTTTATTGGCCGCGAGCTTGGCTATCACGGTGTGGGCTTTGGCGGTATTTCTGTTGGTGGCATAGGTAATAATCGTAAGACTTTTAACCAGCAGCTGCTACAGGGTGTCGATCACCTACCTCATACCTTAGACATGAAAGGCAATGCCTTTTGCCGTGGTATGCCTAAGACCGGTGCAGAAAAAGCAGAAGTACTAGAGCAACTCGTTGCCCTGCACGGTGCTGAAAACATCGCCGCAGTGATTGTTGAGCCAATGTCTGGTTCTGCTGGGGTTATTTTGCCACCAGAGGGATACCTACAAAAGCTTCGCGAAATCACCAACAAGTACGGTATTTTACTTATTTTTGATGAAGTCATTACAGCCTTTGGCCGTGTAGGCGACGCCTTCGCCAGTCAGCGTTGGGGCGTGATACCCGATATGATCACCACAGCCAAAGCACTCAATAACGGCGCAATTCCAATGGGCGCGGTTTTGGTTGATGACAATATTTACGATACCTGTATGCAAGGTCCTGAAAATGCCATTGAGCTCTTTCACGGTTATACCTATTCCGGCCATCCAGTTGCGGCCGCAGCAGCGATTGCCACCCTTAATATCTATGAAAATGAGAAGCTGTTTGAGCGAACCAAGGAGCTAGAAGGCTATTTCGAAGATGCCGTGCATAGCTTAAAAGACCTACCGAATGTGATTGATATTCGCAACACAGGTCTTGTTGGAGGCATTCAGTTCGCCCCTAGCGATAAAGGCATAGGTAAGCGCGGGTTTGGCATCTTTGAACATTGCTTTGAAGCTGGCACCTTAGTGCGTGCCACTGGCGATATTATCGCTATTTCACCGCCACTTATTATCGACAAACAACAAATTGATCAAATCGTTAATACCCTTAGCGATGCAATTAGGGCAGTCGGTTAATCTCTTTGCCTATTGCCGAGCTTTGCACAATTGCAGCGCAAAGCAATAGCCAAATCATTACCCATAAACACAATGATCTCCCTTTAGGGAATAAGAATTAGGATTTTGCGTTATGCATACGATTAACCATTACATTAACGGCGCTCACTCGGCGCCAAGTCAGCGCACTCAGGCTTTTTTTGAACCTGCAACGGGTGAGCAACGTGGCACGGTCTCCCTTGCCAGTGCAGCCGAAGTGGCTGGCGTGATTGAACTGGCTAAAAAAGCCCATGAATCATGGTCCAAAGTGACGCCACTTAACCGCTCTCGTGTACTGTTTAAGTTTAAAGCTTTAGTCGAAGCCAACATTGATGAACTAGCAGAGCTGATCACTCGTGAGCACGGCAAGGTGCTCGACGATGCCAAGGGCGAAATCATTCGTGGCCTTGAAGTCGTAGAGTTTGCCTGTGGTATTCCGCACCTTTTAAAAGGCGAGCATACCGAGCAGGTTGGTGGCGGCGTTGATGCTTGGACGCTCAACCAATCACTTGGCGTCGTTGCTGGTATTGCGCCATTTAACTTCCCTGTAATGGTGCCTATGTGGATGTTCCCCATTGCAATTGCATGCGGCAACAGCTTTATTATGAAGCCATCGGAGAAAGACCCAAGCTCTGTGATGCGCCTAGCCGAATTACTGACCGAAGCTGGTCTACCTAAAGGCGTGTTTAACGTCGTTAACGGTGACAAAGAAGCCGTTGATACTCTACTCACGCACAAAGATGTGCAAGCGGTGAGTTTTGTTGGCTCTACACCAATAGCAGAATATATCTATTCAACTGCATCGGCACACGGCAAGCGCGTTCAAGCGCTCGGCGGCGCTAAAAACCATATGCTACTGATGCCAGATGCCGATCTTGATCAAGCTGTAGGTGCCTTAATGGGCGCAGCCTATGGCAGTGCGGGCGAGCGTTGTATGGCAATCTCAGTGGTGCTTGCAGTCGGGGATTCTGGTGATGCATTAGTTGAAAAACTACTACCACAGATCAAAGCTCTTAAAGTCGGCAATGGCGTCACACCAGAGATGGATATGGGGCCGCTGATCTCGGCTCAACATTTAGAGAAAGTAAGCAAGTATGTCGAGACTGGCGTGGCTGAAGGTGCACAGCTCCTTGCCGATGGACGACAACTCTCTGTTGCCGATCACGAGCAAGGTTATTTCTTAGGTGGCTGCTTATTTGATCATGTCACCCCAGAGATGACCATCTATAAAGAAGAGATTTTTGGCCCAGTGCTCGCCATTGTTCGGGTAAAAGATTATGCCGACGCACTGCAACTGATAAATGATCATGAATTTGGTAACGGCACTGCCATCTTTACTCAAAGTGGTGAGGCTGCGCGTCACTTCTGCCATAACGTCCAAGTAGGCATGGTCGGAGTGAATGTGCCGATTCCAGTGCCGATGGCGTTCCATAGTTTTGGCGGCTGGAAACGCTCACTGTTTGGTCCACTGCATATGCACGGCCCTGATGGGGTGCGTTTTTATACCAAGCGCAAAGCCATTACAGCACGTTGGCCGCAGTCGACGCAAAAAAGTGCAGGTGGCGCTAAGGCTGACTTTGTGATGCCGACGATGAAGTAAATATAAAGAGGCGTGGCTTAGGCCGCGCTTTTTTCGTTTAGCTTTAGCTGTAATTACCAACTGTAAATGGAAGCACTAATGGTTCAACACATAGATTCAATCGTTAATTTTACCCAGCTCAATACCGCGATAGAGCGCTATAAACTCGAAGCAGAAAAAGTGCTGGCGGGAGACCCGGGGCAAGAGTTGCAAAACCACTACTCAAGCGATTGTGACCAGTTTCATGCCGGGGTTTGGCAAGGCGATATAGGCACTTGGAAAGTTGCCTATAGCGAACATGAATATTGTGAGATTTTGTCGGGAGCCAGTAAGGTCACCGATAACAATGGTCACAGCATAACGGTGAAAACGGGTGACAGATTTGTCATTCCTGCAGGGTTTGAAGGCACCTGGGAGGTGCTAGATAACTGCCGTAAGGTATATGTGATTTTCGAAGCTAGCACGCAGTAATACCGATAGGTATAAGGCACTAGAAAATCGCTTATCAGCCATGAGGTCGTAGCATTATGCTGCTGTTTGGCAAAACCAAAGATGCTTAACACCACCCCTCCGAAAAGGATTGGTATAAGACTTAAAATAGAGCATCAAAGTCAACATAGTAAAATGGAGAAACTACCGTGTATAAAAAACTCAATAACAAACGGATCGCCCAGATTGTCGGCCTAACGCTTTCAACAGCGCTACTGGCTCCTATGGCTCAGGCCGAGTTTTCTGGCGAGATAGGTGTTACTAACGATTACCGCTTCCGCGGTGTGTCACAAACTGCGGGTGACTTCGCGGTCCAAGGCAGCTTAGATTACAGTCTAGAAAATGGTCTTTTCTTTGGTGCTTGGGCGAGTAATGTTGATAAAGATAGCTATGACGCCGATGTAGAGATTGATATTTATGCCGGTTACTGGGGCGCGTTCGGAGCCGATGAAGAGTGGGAATACGACGCAACGCTAACTTACTACAGCTATCCAGGACAAGATGAAAACACTGGTTACTTAGAAGCAAATGTTGGTATCTACTATAGCGGCTTCCACCTCGCTCAGTGGTACACCAATAACTATGGCAATGCCGATCTATCACTAAACTACACCGAGCTTAACTACTCATACGAGATCTTTGAGAACTGGAGCATCGATGCCCACGTGGGTTACAGCTACGGTGAAGGCGTCAATGATGTAGAAATGGGTGACTGGGGTGAAGATTATGTCGATTACTCTATCGGAGTCTCTACTGAGCTTGGCGGTGTAGGTCTGTCACTCGCTTGGCTAGATACCAACTTAAGCAGTGACAACATCATCGACTCGAAAGAGCCATGGAGAAACGACGGCACAGTGCTAGCCACTGTAAGCTATGCATTTTAAGCTAAACCGTTAACGCTAGCCTAGACAGCTTCCCTCCCAATAAAAAACCGCCTGATGGCGGTTTTTCATTTTAATACTGATAAGGTTAATTTAAGCAGCACTGCCACTTTAAAGGATTCGCTACCGCTTCATCGGGGCTGATTTGCTCGCCAACCGTACGCCACCGCTCATTTAACTCGCTGTGAGCCTGATTACGTTCGGGAAAGGTGCGACTTAGTTTTTCGAGCAATTTAGCCTGTGTTTCGCAGATCTCAATCCATCACTCAGCACTCGATATCGACATAATGTGTTTTCCTTAACATCCATGACTGCCATCCATTTGGCTTATTCAACATAGTCTGGATCACGGAAAATTATCAATCAAGTGATCTAATACACTTTAAAATATGACCTAGCAGGAGTATCTTAACTTTAGGGCTTATTGTTAATAGAAATAAAAGGAAAGCGCATGACTCCAACCCTACTTAAAATTGTGTTTATTGCTATTGCCATTTTCATTGTTTACAAGCTTATCTTCAGTGGTAAAAAAGGATTAACCTTGTTTGAAATGCACTTTAAAGAAGGTCGATTAGTTTCCCATACAGGCAAGATCCCAGAAAAGTTTGCTAAAGAATGTCGCGCTATTGCGAAATCAAATAAGCTGACTTGTACAGTGAGAGCTGAAAAACTGGGTGATGTGCGTTTACATATATCAGCCAATGTCAGCGATACCATTACTCAGCGTATTAGAAATGTATTTCCGTTTGAGTATTACGATAAAAAGCAGGTCGATAACAGCCGTAAAGCCTCATAAACGAATCTTATACCTGTAGGCCTTCACACTGTTAAATGAAGGCCTTAACTATATGTAGCTTAGCTATACCACTTAGCTATACCACTTAGCTATACTACTTAGTTATAGCCGCTTAGTTGTAGTCGCTAAATTGTAATGGTTTAGCTATAGTGGCTTAAATGCAATCGCTTCAATGTAGTAGAGCGCCCCTGCAAATTCAGCCCTCTCAGCTATATTTTCACCCTTGGTGGCAGCACTAGTTATCTTGCTTTTCGCTGTTCTTTTTCTGCTCGGTTTCTTTAACTAACTCATCATTTATTATTGGTGTATTGTCAGACATGATTGGCGCTTGTCTCGCTGACATCACATCATCACTTGAGCTTGCTGATACACTATAACTGGCATTTGCCCCACAACCACACAGCGCAAACAGACACACACTAAGAAGCATTTTCATCATTTATCCCTACTTCATATCATAAAATCCTTTCAACTAAAGTAGAGTAAACTCAAGCCATACTCAATCCCGTACTAGAATTAGAACGAGTACTACAGCTGCACTAAGCCGCAATTATTGAGTCTCTCAATTAAGTAGATATCACTAGCGTCACCTCTGCCACAGTCACTCCGAACTTGTTTATATCACTGCGATTAATAATCCATAGCAACAATCACGTTAGCACGGATAATTCGGCGATAGCTCTATTTCTAGCAAACTTGTGCTCGACTATAGGCGGTACATAAACGGGTGACACATAAACACTATTATCAACAATCTGCACAGATAATGGTATTTTAAGCTTATGAATTAATTTCAAATCCACGCCATCTAACTCAGGTAAATACTTACGGATGAAAGCGCCTGTTGGATCAAACTTTTCGCACTGAGAAATAGGATTAAACACCCTAAAATAGGGCTGAGCATCACACCCTGTCCCCGCAGACCATTGCCAGCCGCCGTTATTCGCCGCTAAATCACCATCGATCAACTTTTGTTTAAAATACCCCTCCCCCCAACGCCAATCGATAAGCAGATGCTTGGTTAAAAAACTCGCAGTGACCATACGTAAGCGATTATGCATCCAGCCCGTTTGATTGAGTTGCCGCATAGCCGCATCAACCAGTGGGTAACCGGTGCGCCCATCACACCAGGCTTGAAATTCTTGCGGATTATTACGCCAAGCAATGTTATTGGCGAGAAGGTTGAAATTGCCCTGCTTGGATAGTCTTGGAAAAGCCACCAGCAGATGACGGTAAAACTCACGCCAAATGAGCTCATTGAGCCAACATCGAGCGGGACTTTCATCGTGAACGAGGGCATCTGGAAAATGGCTCAGCAATACTTGCACACATTGGCGCGGGCTAAGCACGCCTATCGCCAGATATGCGGAGATTTGACTGGTTCCATCAAGCGCGGGAAAGTCTCGTGTCTTTTGGTAGTCGACCAACTTGTGGTTTGCAAATTGACGTAACTGCTCTTGAGCTGCTTCCTCACCCGCAGTCCATGCTTGGCTTGACTGTTTTTCACAATGCAAGTTTAAGTGATTAGGTTTAGGTAGCGCTGCCGATACCGCTTGTGGCTTAGCTAAAGTCGTTATCTGATCTTGTGCCGCAATTTGACGCCACTTTTTAGCGAACGGGGTAAAAACCTTATACATCGCCCCCGATAGATTAAGCACACTAAGTGGTGCCAGCAGGCAATGCTGCTGGTAAAGCTCAATATTAATCCCGGATGCTGCGACAGCAAGATCTCGTTGCTGCTCGTTAAATTCTGGCTCACTGCTGGCAAAGACTTTTTCAATCTGCCAATCATTGATGTACTCGCCTAACCATTGAGGGATCTCATCGAAGGTCTCTAGATGACAAACATCGAGAGGGATCCCAAGCTTGGCGAGCTCAACAGCAAGCGAGTTAAGCTGCCTTTCAATAAAGTCTAATTGGATCGGTGCAACATCATGGGCTTGCCACTGCGTTGGTGTGGCTAAAAATAACGCTCTGACACTGGCACTGCGGCTGCTTGCATACTCACAAGCAGCCATTAAGGCTTGGTTATCTTGTAAACGCAGATCATTTCTAAACCAAATCAAGGCGTGACCAAATGGTTGCTGATGCTCGCTCATTAGCCTCTCCTGTGTTCAAATATCATCTCTAATAGGCATAGCGTAATTTTAGCTCTTGAGGGTGCGGGTTTAGATAGACTTGGTTTTCAATATAAGGCGTTGGAAACTCTCTTAGATAATGATTAATAAGCGTCATCGGCACCAAAATAGGTTGTAAGCCTTGGTTATATTTAAGGATGGATTCGCTCAGCTCAGACTTTTGAGCACTCGATAAATGCTTCTTGAAGTAACCTTGGATATGCTGCAGCGCACTCGTGTGATTTTTACGGGTCGCTCTGATCTTTAAGATCTGCATAAAGCCAGTAAAGTAATCGTTGGCGATTTGCTCAAGGTCGCCAGTCAAGTCGGCTAGTAAAGGCCCCAGTTCTCGATATAGTTTGGGATTATGTGCCATTAGCATATATTTATAACGAGCATGAAAATCGAGGAGATTACTTTTGGTAAAGCCTGATACTTTTAAGCAATGCCAGTCATGATAGGCATAAACGCGAGTGAAGAAGTTTTCACGGATCCGTAAGTCATGCAGCCGCCCCTCCTCTTCAACAGGCAATAATGGGTATCGCTCCATTAACTTTCTAGCGTAAACACCAATGCCAGATTTCCAGCCTTTATTCGTTCCATATTTATATTCAGTCACCCGCTCCATACCACAAGTCGGTGACTTAGCGCACAGGATATAACCGCCCAAAAAATCCAATTGTTCAACTTTTTTCTCGCTAAATGCGTTCAATTTGTCAGTCACATCCACCGAACCATCTGCGCTTTTTACAAAGATGACGTCACCGTCTTTTTCAAGGCGAATCGATTTTCTTGGCGCCCCCATACCAATCGCCATTTCAGGGCAAACAGGCACGTAATGAAAATGCTCTGCTATCTCTTTACAGCAATAGCTCGACGCTTTATGACCACCATCGAAACGTACTTTCTCTCCGAGTAAACAGGCACTAATTCCGATTTGGATCTTATCTGGATTAAATTGGCTCATGGTCAAACTCCTACATTAAGAAGTACTTATATTTCCAACTTACACAAAGTTCACTTTTGCTACAATTTTATTTATAAGGACACATAAAAACGCCAGCTATTATGCTGGCGTTTCAAGTACTTACTTAACTGGCTGTCTGCTTAACGGCTCTTTTGTGCAAAACGCTCCAAGCCCCATACCAATAAAATACCAGCAAACATGGCGATAACGGCATAGATCACCAACGAAGGTTGACCGGTAACATGTTCATACTGCATTGGCGAAATGATACGCTCATCAAGAGGCACCATTTGGCCTTTTGAGTTTTCGCGAAAAGTCAGCACCTCTTTCCAAGGCCAAATTTTACCTAAGGTACCCAGCATCAAGCCCGTTAAAAATACCAACGTGGCGTCATGATACTTTCTCAGCAGCGCTGACAATACGTGACTAAAACTGAGTATGCCGATTGCCGCACCTGCGGCAAAGGTCGCCATAATCGCGATGTCAAAGTTCTTCACTGCGCCAATCACTGGCGTATATAACCCCAAGAGTAACAATATAAAGCTGCCAGAAATCCCTGGCAAAATCATTGCGGTAATCGCAATACAGCCACCAAGAAAGACATTCAGATAAGTCATTTCAAGCGCTATAGGGTTTAGCATGGTAATACCCCACGCAAAAACAACGCCTAAAACAAATAATACTAAACGTCCTAGGGTGATCCCCCGTACCTGCTTAAGCATGTGCACAACAGAGATAACGATAAGACCAAAGAAAAACGACCAAACAGGAATTGGATGAGTATCTAGCAGATAAGTGATCAATTTAGCCAAGGTAAGGATGCTGGTTAAAATCCCGCCAAATACACACACCAAAAACGGCCCGTTAATGTGCATAAATGCCGCTTTAACACCTTGCTCTTTAACCACAGCCAATAAAGATGGCCTAATCTTTTTAATGCTTTCAAGTAGCGGGTCTAAAATCCCAGTAATAAAGGCGATAGTACCGCCCGAAACGCCAGGAACCACATCGGCGGCCCCCATTGCCATCCCTTTCAGGTAGGTCTGTAAATAATTCACTTTAATCCTTAATTCACTGAAATCTTTTTTATCGAGCGAAATTATACGTCTCATTTCTATTAAAAAGGAAATGAATTGCAGTTTATCTTTCTAACTCTACCCAAGTGGCTTAGATATTAAGATTAATCTGCTACTGGCAATTGATGTTAATTCAATGTTAACCTCATCCGACCAGTCAGGATCATAGATGCAATAGGACAAGGAAACGATGAGCAATCTAAATACTAATAATAAGCCCACCAAAGTCATGTCACTGTATAACCGTGTCACTCGACTCCCTTTTGGCAACAAGATTTTTTCGTTAATGGTTAGCCGAATGGCACCTTACTTTGCCACAGTAAAGCCCATCATCAGTGACTTAAAAGTCAATCGTTGTGTCTGCCAGATAAAAAAACGCAAAGCGGTACATAACCATATTCAAACCGTACATGTTATTGCGATCTGTAATGGTTTAGAGATGGCTATGGGCGTAATGGCCGAAGCATCGATTCCGCACCATCTTAGATGGATCCCCAAAGGCATGAGTGTTGATTACACAGCAAAAGCGGGTAGCGATATTACATGTGTTGCCGAAGTTAAACCTGAGCAATGGATTGCCGGCAACATGCTAGTGCCTGTTACAGCCTATGATTCAGAGGGTGTTGTGGTTGTGCAAGGCACCATTAAATTATGGATCTCAGAAAAACCCACCAAGAAGTAAGCCACTATCACAACAGATTTGCGGACCGATAAAAATAACACTTGTCGGTCAGTGTATTCCTGCTATTATTTCGAATAATACCGAAACGAATTTATTGTTTGTGAGTAAGCATATGAACACCGAAGTAGCAGCAAAAGCCTTAAAAGAATTAGGTCATCCGACTCGGTTAACGCTATTTAGATGCCTAGTAAAAGCGGGCCGTAAGGGGCTCCCCGTCGGCCAATTACAAGAGTCATTACAGATCCCAAATTCCACCTTGTCTCATCATCTTTCTAGTTTGATGTCAGCAGGCTTAGTCAAACAGCACAGAGAGGGGCGTGTACTGCACTGCATCCCACAATTTGACTGTTTAGAAGGCTTGATTCAGTTCTTACAAGAAGAGTGCTGCTCAGACGAGTCTTGTTAACTCGTTTACAGTAAACGATTTCACTGACCACAAGAGCGATTGGCAAAGCAAAAGCGGGAAGTAAAAAGCACGAGTTAACCAAACACTTGGCCGTAAATAGAAGCAGATAGAACTCGATGACAAAAGCTAACATAACCCTTGGCACAATAGACAGTTGGGATGATGCAAAGGGCTTTGGTTTTATCCAAATTCCAGAGCAAAAACAGCAGGTATTTTTACATGTCTCTGCTTTAGCCAATAAGAGCCTACGGCCACAAGCGGGCAATCGAGTCCAGTTTCATCAGATTAAAGATAAGCAAGGAAAGTGGCGCGCCGAAAAAGCCAAATTACTCAGCGGCGGCGCGGTAACATCGAGCCGGAAAATCGCCAGTTCACGCAATCGATTCAGCATTGGGCTCGCGTTAGGCTTTATCAGTATCTTGAGTATCGGCTACTCACAGCAACATATTCCCCTCTGGCTATTGCTCTATTTTATCTCTGCGAGTCTAGTGACATTTATCGCTTACGGCTGGGATAAACGCGCTGCACGTAAGAATCGCTGGCGCGTCAGTGAATATAAACTGCATCTGTTAAGCTTAATTGGCGGCTGGCCCGGCGCACTGCTCGCCCAGCAGTGGCTAAGGCATAAATCGGCTAAAGGCCGTTTTAAACTCGTCTTATGGTTAACGGTCAGCTTGAACATAGCGCTGATTTATTTCGTTCATACACCTGAATTTAGCTCGCTATTACACTAGCAGAAACATAAAACGCAGCCTAACACTAGACTGTCAGTTGACTCTTGGTAAGTTGCAGATACGCTCGCCGCATCGGCTGGGCTTGCGCCCATCCCCTCCCCAGCTCTAGCATTACCGGTTTAGATGGTGATCCTCTGTGGGTTATCACTTTTCCTGTTTGCATCTAAAGTCACATCTACCACGGTACTATCTGAAAAGTGAGCATTGGCGTAAAACTGCTGTGTATTTTCCAAATAGACGCTATCAACTCTTGGCGTGATTTACCTCTAGATAGCGATTCGCTATCATAGACCGTCCAATAAAAATAAGGTGACTCAAAAATGAAAGTGGTTTTAGCTGTTGTGGTAATTGCTTGTGTTGTGTTTTACTTTTTCTCCTCGATGAACAACCAAAAAGCGGCCAAAGAAAACATCGCTATCGGTAGCGCCTTTTTAGCCGAGAACAAACTAAAAGAAGCTGTGACAACGACCGCATCGGGCTTGCAGTACCAAGTACTTGAACCCGGTACCGGCACAGTGCATCCAAAAGCCAGTGACACAGTTACCGTTCATTACCACGGTACGTTAATTGATGGCAGTGTTTTCGATAGTTCAGTTGAACGTGGCGAGCCCATCGCATTTCCGCTTAATCGCGTAATCAAGGGCTGGACTGAAGGTGTACAGCTAATGGTTGTGGGTGAGAAAGCACGTTTCTTTATACCAAGTGAGTTGGCATACGGTAATCGCAGTGCAGGCAAAATTACAGGTGGCTCAACCCTAATTTTTGATGTTGAGCTAATCAGTATCGATTAATCGAACTGGCTATTTGTCCGAGAAAACAAAGCCCGAATAGTTAGCTATTCGGGCTTTGTGTTTGAAATTAATTTGAAACGTTACGCTTCGTGGCCAAATGGGTCGTCAATTGAGTGAGCTGGCTTTGTAAACCACACTGGGCCATTCTCAGTCATATACTCTTGTATAAATAGAGGGTCTTCATGGCGCACGCCAAACTTACCCGGTACACATAACCCTTGCGACATAAAAAAGACGCCTCATTACTTATAACGAGGCGTCTTTGATGACTCTTTGATAATCTAGCTTAGCAATTTACGCTTCGTAGCCAAATGGGTCGTCAATTGAGTGAGCTGGCTTTGTAAACCACACTGGGCCATTCTCAGTCATATACTCTTGTATAA